>JAEXAZ010000333.1 GCA_023394255.1 Bacillota bacterium
CTGATACACCGTTCGATTTCGTTTTCGAGCTCCGCAAGCCCGTCGATTGACCCGCCGTAGTACGCTATTTTGAAATCCGTTGTCTCGGCTTTCCTGAGATAGGCTTTCATTCTCCGGCTGGACACAAGAAAGGATGCGACATGCGCAATCTGATCGGGCGTCAGCATGGCTTCTATCGCAATCAGGCCAATGACCTTCTGAAGCTCCGACATGGAAGAAACCGGCGGCGTCCCGACCTGCTCGATCATACGCTTTGCCTGCGTTGTTTCCTCCATCCGGCGCTTCACCTCAGCCTCGTTTAACGACGGTTCCAGCGCAAGACAGCGTGTTTTCACCGTCTCGGACAGTGCGTTTTCCGCCAGTTTTCCAAGTATTTTATCAAACTCAAGAGTCGTATAATGATTCATTTTGATCCCCTCACAAAAAATAAAATACCCGCGAAGACATGCCGCACCTGTAAAAGTGCAGAATGCTCCCTGCGGGCAAAACTCTCAATATATAAAAACAGCGCGACAAGCACACCTTGCCGCGCATCAATTATTGAAAAGATTGAAGCAGTCTGTCAGGCATGTCATTCAAAAGGGCAACACAACCAAAGGGATTTATCCCTAATGCCGCACCTTTTGCAACTATATTTAGTTGAGAATTACCATAACAGACAGAACCGACATCAATACTCCACCTTTTAAATTTTCTAAAGCATAACATTTGCCTGACCCGTTGTCAAGCGCTGTCGCCTGTCCTAAACAAAACAGCGGATATTGGCAAAGAAAAAAACCGAGCCATTATGCATGCGCTCGGTTTTTCGATCTTAGTATGACTGGAAACTTTGACAGCAGTAAAAGAGCTGCTTCTGTTATCATTGAAAACGTTGAAAACAAAAGGATTTCTCTGTCAATGCCCATCCGGAACATAATCAAAATGGCAATCGTTTGTATCACTGCAATGCTCTTCGCGATAGTTCCATATTTTTTAATTTCTGCCTCGCTGAGCGGTTTGTTTTTGTCTCCAATTGGTGCGAGTGTGAGCACCACAATTAGGGAAACGATTAAGAATAATAGTATGTAATTGTGTAAATATGGTGCCCACACTTTGTAACACAGAATCCATATCCCGAATATGATGTTCGATGCCAAAAAGCATCTCCCATAACTTCGTTCATGAAAACCTCCTGCATAGATGCGTAAGGGAAAAAAGGTAACGATAAAAAACAAGGTCCCAATGATACAATGAAAAACCAATCCAATTAAGAGAATCGTTCCCCAGCTTAAAAAGCGGGCAAACAGGGTTTCATAGGCAAAGACATACAACTCTTTTTCCTGTGCCGGGATTACATGATTGGCGATTGCATTTTCAGCCAATTTTTCTGCGGCCGCCCTGTACATTACTTTTTATATTTCAGTAATGCGTCAGGCAGTTTCGGCTGATGGAGTATGTCCATACAATTGATATGAACATTGAGTACAGCCAACCCCAAGGAAAGAACGGAACAAGCTTTCAGTAAGGACAACCAAATTTTTGTTTTCATGTTCAGCACTCCTTTTTTTTTTAATATTACCAGATAAATCACTCAAAACGACAAAATTTGCAAAAATAACACGTTTTATTGTCTGACTGACATCTCGTTAATAAAATGTTCATTTTTTAATATACTATTTTTGAGCGTCAATGTGATCATTAGCGTAAAAATTCTGTCGCTGTAATCATATAGTACTGTGCCGTCGTTGCGCAATACAGCACTTTTTAAGTTTGTAAACCCAAATCCGTGATGCTCCCCCCGTTTGGTTGTTTTTAATCCCTCATCGGATTCTATAATTTTTTCAAACTCACTTTTTGAATTTTCGACATCGATCAAAAGCAAATCGTTATGCCTGCTGATGGAAAGTTTTATATACTTTTTCAACTGGCTATCTGTAATACTGCGGCAGGCGGCTATTGCATTATCCAGAGCATTTCCGAAAATTGCGCAGGTATCGGAATAATTCAAAAAGGCCAGATCGCCGTATTTGATGCACAAATTAAGTTCGATGCCATATTCTTCGCACTCTTTCTGCTTTTGATAAACAATCACATTAAAGGCCCTGTTTGTAGACCATGCCACAGGCTTGGAAAACCTGCTGTCAATCGATTGGTTGAGTGCGTTTAAATATTCCTTTAAATCCTCATCCTGCCGGTCCAGCATGCCTTCAATACTCACAAGATGATGTTTGAAATCGTGGGCCAATGCCTCCATATCAAGCAGGCTTTGTTCCTGTTTCCGGTATGCCTGGTCCTGATAGTTCTGATATTTCTGGGCCAGCTGCAATTGATTTTTCAATTCGGAATTTTCAATCTTTGTGTCATAAATATTGAAAACGATCAAATTGACTAAAAGCAGCCCAAAACAGATTCCGGAAAGCCATAACCCATTAAAAAAAGTAGAGGGAATCCACTGTTCAAAATACAGCAGCAGATATGCCGTACAAAGGCTCACAAACGGCAACGCTAACAAAAACGCGGTATTTTTGTCAATCAGGTTATGTTTATAATAAAATCCTTTGCGCTGATAGAAAGCGCTGATGATACGCAATATCATGATTAAAGCAATTCTGCTGATCACAATGGCGATCATTCGGCTAGTCGGGTTCGTAATGATTTGATTAATCGGCTTATTATACAGCGCTGACAAAGATACGCTTGTACCTGATCCTGTAAATACCAAAATCGCCACGTAAAAGAAGGAAATGCCTACTTCCGCCATAATGCTGCTGTCAAACAGAAAGTGCAATAAAAGGGTCGCCAAAAGAACGCTCACCACAGTATTTAAGCTTCCAATTCCAAGCTGATTGATACCAAGCAATCCAACGGAAGCGATCAGCACAGCTAAACAATTCAGATATTGGCTATGTTTTTTGAAATTCAAATAATTTCTTGAAAACTGCAGCAAAATGGCAAACTCAATGATGCAATGAAACAATTCTGCCCAGACCATACTGTCCCTTCTCCCGATCTGTAATTATTGTGAATGAAAATATTTGTGTAGAGCGGTCATAAATGATTGCAGATATGTCCTTGAAATAGGGATTACTTTTCCTGATTTCATAGTAAGCACTTTCATTTTTTCGCGGAAAACATCATCCAGATTCACAATGCAGCCTTTCTGAGGATATGCAAATTGATGGGGCGGCAGCCTTCTATAGATACTTTCCAGAGATTCCACGGATTCGAATATCCGGTCGTCATAATAAATCCTGCGCCTTCTGTCATAAGACTCAATCAGCGATATGCGCTCAATGTCGAAATAATGTACCGCGTCTAAACATCTCACCTGTAAAAACACTTTCATCCGATTCAGTTTTTTAATCAGGGCCGACAGTGCTTCATTCAGTTCCTCCTGTTTAATCGGTTTCACTATATAGCGAAAAACATCCGCACGATATCCCTGCAATGCATATTCTTCGAGGGATGTTACAATCACAATCGCGCAATTGTTTCCCTGTTCGCGCAGCATACACGCAATATCAATCCCGTTGATCCCGTTTTCCAACTTAATATCTAAAAACAGAATATCATAGTCGAAAGGAGTACACAGCAATTCCTGCGAAGACCCAATTTCAATAAATCTAAAAACCACATCCTCCTGAAAGGAGTAAACATCCAGCTTTTCTTTTAAAAGTTCCCGATGCATTTTTTCATCGTCACAGATTGCCAGGCAAAGCATAGCTGCCCTCCTTTGTAAAGAAATGGATAAAATACCGCATCTAAGATGATCTATCCGGACAGCAACGTTTTCATAACAAGACTACTCTGTTTAATATAGCCTTTTTCCTTTACTAAATCAAGCCATAATTCAATTACGGGAGAAATACAGCACGGCCTTTCTGAAAAGTCTTCTGTAAAACACAAAACCCGGCATGAATTTTTCCATGCCGGGTTTTGTGTTTATAGTGGAAAGAGGAGGGGTCTGTATCGTCGAAAAAATGCAAAATGAAAGGATCAGTCCATGTCCCCGGTCTCTCTGGCGCAGCGGAGGACTTCCTCCTGAGTAGGCAGGTTCACCGCTTGTGCAGCCGCCTTTTGCGCCTGATCAAGGGTGATTTGCGAAAGCCGCCGTTTGACACCCGCAATGCTGCTTGCGCTCATGCTCAGCTTCCGAATTCCCAAGCCTACCAGAAGTACCGCCGCGTCGGGATTTCCTCCAAGTTCCCCGCATACTGAGATCGGCTTTCCCGCCTGGTTGAACGCGCTGGCCGCCATGCCCATAATCCGCAGCATCGCGGGGGACAGGCTGCGGCAATATTCGCTCACGCCGGGATTCATCCGGTCGGCGGCGCAGGTATACTGGCACAGGTCGTTCGTACCAAGGCTCGCAAAGTCCACCTCTTCGGCCGCCAAATCCGCGATCAGCGCCACAGAAGGGATTTCGATCATGATCCCGATCCGGACGTCTTGGGCATATGGAACCTGCCGTGCATCCAGTTCCGCTTTCACCTTTGCGATTGTTTCCTTTGCCCGGCGGATATCCTCCATGCCCCCAATCATAGGAAGCATGATCCAGAGTTTCCCAAACACCGATGCCCGCAGGGCGGCACGGATCTGGGTTTCAAAAAGCTCCGGAAGATCGAAACAGAGCCGGATCGCCCGTTTTCCAAGGAACGGGTTTTCCTCCTTCGGGAGCTCCAGATAGGGCAGGCTTTTATCGCCCCCGATATCCAGCGTACGCAAGGTCACAGGTTTGCCGTCCGCTTTTTCGAGCACCCGCTTATAGGCTTCGAACTGTTCTTCCTCCGTAGGCAGGTGATCGTTTTGCATAAACAGGAACTCTGTGCGGAACAGGCCCACAAAATCGCAGTTTTCACATCCCACATTTTGATCCGAACCGATATTGACGCCGATGTCGATTTTTACGCCGTCTTTCGTCAGAGGTTCCGCGGTCAGATAGGATGCCGTTTCTGCCTGTATCCGGTCGTACTCCGCCTTTTTCGCCTGAAACGCGGCAACCGTTTCTCCGTCCGGACAAATCCGCACCGTGCCCTCAACGGCATCCAATATTGTGAGTGCGCCGTCGTACAGCACTTTGGTCGCATCGGGTACGCCCAACACGGCCGGGATGCCATAGCTTCTCGCAATAATTGCCGAGTGCGAGGTGGGGCCGCCGACTTCCGTAATCATCCCTATGACCTTTCTACGGTCGATAGTCGCCGTATCGCTGGGCAGGAGATCATGGGCCACCACGATGACCTGCTCCGATAGCAGAGAGAGGTTCCTTTCCGGTTCGCCGTGCAGAATCCGGATCAGCCGGTTGCGGATATCACGCAGATCCGCGGCCCTTGCGGCTATCAGCGGGTTCTTTACCTTCCCCATAATCCGGATAAATTCAGCGAAGGTTTTATCTACCGCATAGTCGGGCATGGCGCAGTCGTTTTCAATTCCTTCACGGACCATTTCGTCGATTTCCTCGTCGCTCAGCATGTCGATGTGCGCTATAAAGATCTTTGCCTTGTCGGCCGCGCCGTCTCTGGTAAACGAATCCGCAATGGCGGTCAGTTCGGCACGCGCGGCCTCTTTCGCAGATTCCCATTCCGCGAGTTTCTGCGCTTTTTCTCCTTTTTCATAATACGCCTCATGCACATCGCAGCTAAAGGCTTTATAAAGATACGCCTTCCCGATGGCGATTCCCCCGGAAACCGGATTCCCTTTCAGGAGCATTTGCAGCCCTCCCCTTCCAATGCGTTGTATAGCCGGCATTATTCGCCGAACCCGGAGTTGATCAGCGCAATGAGGCTGTCCACTGCCTCTTTTTCATCGTCTCCCGACCCGGTCAGTTCAATTTCCTCGCCGTGCGACAGGCCGAGCGCCAACAGCCGGATGATGGATTTTGCATTTGCGCTTTCTTCCTCACTTGTGCGCCTTATGCTCAGCCGGCACTGGAATTTCCCGGCCGCGGCAACAAAATCGGCAGCCGGACGGGCGTGCAGTCCAGTCCTGTTCTTGATCGTGGTTGATTTTGCATACATAGCAGTGGGCCTCCATTCATGATCGTATTTATTTACTTGCGCGGTCAACGCCAATGGGACAATAAGTATTTTTCCGCTTCGGGGCACCATAAGCCATTGCTGGAATCGAGGATGTCCGCAAGCGCAGCGAAACGGCTGTCCTCCCCGGACAGGGCGCGGAAATCTTTTAAAGCCGTAAGCGGCATGGAAATATGGTTATAAATCAGTTTTTTACCGCCGCTGAGCTTTGGCAGTTCCAGAATCGTCTGGGCGGCGCAGTCCAGCCCCCCGATGTGGGTGACCATAACGGCCGGATTGATGCGGCCCTGCTCCGACAAGACCAGGGACTCCTTCATATCCTCCGTGTTTCCTCCGGTCGTCCCCATTACATGCGCAGAGTTATAATGCAGGTCGTAGCAGTTGATTTTCCCCATCAATTGGGTGTCGGTGGGACCCGCAAAGAAATTGATGCAGCCGTCACGTCCCAGAATCGCGCTGCCCAGTTCCACCAGGGAGCTTATCGGCGCAAAGATCAAGACGTCGTCAAAGCCGCCTCCCGCAAGGGCTTTCAGCTGTCCCGCGGGGTCTTCCATACCGGCAGTATTTACAAAATGAAGCGCTATGCCGGCTTTTTCCCCTTTGCCGGAAAAAATCTGCCGGCATTGCTCCAGCCTTGCCTCATCGATATCGGTTACCACTATCACGCCGGGGCGCCGGTCACAGCCGAGGGCGTATTCAACTGCCCCCATTCCCATAGGGCCCGCGCCCGCGAGGATCGCCAGCCTGCCGCCTTCCTTGATCCCCATGCTATGGCTGTATACCCCCATTTGGGGATGGTAAGCCGCATGAAAAGCACCGATACAGCAGGACATCGGTTCCGCCAGGGAAGCCTCGAAGTAGGCCTCCCCATGATAGGTGAGGAAACAGCCGCATTCCATAACCTCCGGCGGAATAACACAGTAGGTGGCATTTCCGCCGCACCGGCTGTAAGAATATCCCGGCGACCACATGGAGCCTTTGTAATTCAGCGCCGGCTGCATGGTGAATTTGTCACCTTCCCGGAACTGCCCTTGATACTTTGAGCCAACCTGCACAATATTTCCTGCCATTTCATGCCCCATAATGGTGGGGTTATGCGCCACATCCACCGGGACGCGCTTGTGCTGCTGGCCCAGAATCGCACACTTATGGGTAGACATGCATACACTGTCCGAAACCACTTCCACCAGGATTTCGTCGTCGCGGATCTCTCCAAGCTCAAATTCCTCCAAACGCAGGTCGCTTGCCCCGTAAAGTCTGACTGCTTTTGTCAGCATATTTTATCCCTCCACTTTTCCATGATATTCAGACACCCGAACATAGCGGGCGTAAAATTCAATTTCCTCGCGTTCCGGCGGACTGCTGCCCTCCCTGGTTACCTTTGCGGTGGCGGCGCCAATCGCAAGACGCGCGGCCTCCGGCAGGTTCATGCCAGTTTCATGGGAAAATATCATTGCAGCCGTTACCGTATCGCCGGCGCCCACCGTACTTTTTACGACAGCCTCGGGGCCTTTCGCCAGCAGGACGCCCTCCGCGCCGGCAAACAGGGCTCCCCGTGCGCCCATCGAAACAACCACGTTTTCCACCCCGTCCCGGCAAAGCATTTTTGCCGCTGCCGCCAGCGTGGAAATTTCCATATCCGGCAGCCCCAGGAGCTGACGGAGCTCCTCCTCGTTCGGCTTAATCAGCCACGGTTTTTCCGCAATCACCTGGCGCAGGCGTTCCCCGTCCAGGTCCGCCGCGACACAAACGCCCCGGCTCTTGAGCCGCTTCGTCCACGCCGCGTAAATATTGTCCGGCATCCCCGCCGGAACGCTCCCTGCCAGCAGCACCGTATCGCCGGGAGCCGCCCGCGAGAGCAAAAGGGTTTCAAACTCGGTGACTGCGGCGGCCCCGATTTCCGGCCCCGGTTCGTTCAGGTCGGTATAAGTCCCATTTTCCGGGTCCACCACCTTCAGGTTGGTGCGTGTTTCCCCGGGAACCCGCACAAAATCGGCCTGAATGCCCATTTCCGCTAAAGACCGTTCCACAAACGCCCCGGCAGCCCCTCCCAAAAATCCCATTGCGACGGAAGTGCCCCCGAGCTTTTGGATCGCCTTTGACGCATTGATTCCTTTTCCCCCCGCGTCCAGCCTGATCCCGCCGAGCCGGTTGACATGGTCGACGGAAAATCCGGGCGACATGGCTGTTTTATCCACTGCCGGATTCAGCGTCACCGTGATAATCATAGCGCCTGACCCCCTGTGGAAAGCTTTTGATAGATGTACGCCGGGTCGGAGGTCGTTTTCATTTCCTGCAGCAGATCCTCCTCCAGCATCATGTTGGCTACCGCTTTCAGGATCGGCAGATGCTCGTCGTTAAGCCCCGCTATGCCGATGACCAGCTGCGCCTTTTCATCGCCGAACGCAACGCCTTCCGGAAATTGCAGTACCACAAGTCCGGTATTTTTAATAAATTTTTTTGCTTCGCCGATACCGTGCGGGATGGCGACGCCGTCTCCGATATAGGTTGTCACCGTATTTTCCCGCATGATCATTGCTTCAATATATTCCGGCTCGACACTGCCGCGTTGTACCAGATATTCGCCTGCCATTCGAATCGCCTCAAACCTGTCGCCTGCTTTGAGCCCGACATAAATATCCTCCGGCCTCAGGCATTTGAAACTCTCCACGATCTCCCGGCGTTTTTCTTCCTTTTTTCTGAAAATGGGCATTGCGTTGTCCTCCTATGCTAACGTTTGGTTATGCTGTGATAAAATGCCGTCAATATCTTTTCCACTGCCGCGTAACAGTCTACCTTATCGCCTGCGCGCAGGGCGCCTATGAACCATCCTTCTTCCACAACGGCACGGCTGATTGCGCTGATTGCTTCCAGCGACTGCCTGGGGCAATCCTTTGGGGCAACCATCACAAGAATCGTTTTCAGGCGGATTTCCTGCATGTTGTGGGAGTGTATAAAACATCTGGGCGTAACAATTCCCAGCCAGAGCCTGTCGACGGCGGCAGAACGGCAATGCAGCAGCATGGTTCGGTTATTTTCCGTGACAGTGCTGCCATACTGCTCCCGTGCGAACAAATCGTTCGCCAGCAAACTTTTCTGCTCGGGCGCGGACGTCATATGCGGAGCGACCTTCTGCACCAGTTCCGCAACGGTCGTGCAGTCGTCGTCCCTCCAGACAAAAAGGGTTCCCAATATCTGCAGGATGGCGTCAATATACGCTTTTGTCTCGGTGAGCGACGCGGCAAGATTGGACAGTTTAACGTATGTCCTTTCCTTCGGCGGTTCCGTTTTGCACACCTTGAGGATTTTCCATACGTTATCCTTTTCGCTGTCGTTTAAAAACGGGGAAACCACAGCGCACGGGATACTGGAATTCTCGATGGGTACAGTGGAGATAATCATTTCCACACCGTTCTCCAGCAGGCGTTCAAAGTCGACGTTGGAGGTGGAAATACTGTTTACAATCTCAATATCCGGGAATTCACGGTTTACGCGAAGGGCCAGAAGCTGTGCGGTGACGATCCCGCTGGGGCAGCATACCACCGCGCGGCACCGGCGGATATAGGAACTGCGGCTGTCCTCAAGCGCAACGCCAAGATGGATGGCAATATATCCGATTTCCGCATCTGGCACAGGCAGCATAAGTTCATCTTCTATCACAGCGGCACATGTTTTTGCAAGTTCATAAAGCGAGCCGTAGTGCGTCTGAATCTCCTTGAGCATCGGGTTGCGAATCTGCATGTTCATATTCAGACGTTCTATGGTGGGCACCAGATGGTTCACCAGCGCGTTGTAAAATCCGCTGTCCGGCTCTATGATGAGGCCGGTTTTTGCCTCCGCGATCCGGATAATTTTATCCGCAATGTTTTTTGCTTTTAAAATACTGCGTTCGCTGCCGAATCCGCGCAGCCCCTGAGCCGCCATCAGGATTGCGGTCAGATATTTCGTCTCGCCTTCCGGTATGGGCGTGCCGCAGTACTGCTCCAGCTTTTTGACCAACCGGCCGGCCAGCTGCCGCGCCCCATCGTCGTTGCTCACATTCGGAATCGGCGCGGTGATGCTCGCGCCGTCCCGCACACGGCGCACGATCAGGTATAAATGGATCATCAGTGCGGTGCGGCTGCGGTCGTTTAGGATCAGTTCTTCCTCACGGTCCGTTTCCTCCAAAGCAAGCTTAACGGCGTCCAGCAAATCAGTTTCAAAAAGCGCGCCTAAGGAACTGGCGGGCTGCCGAAAGGCATGGTCGGCAGAGCCGCTCTCTTCCATACAGCCGTAATAAAGGCCCATGAGCGCGCGACGCCGCTGCCATTCGTCCGCATCTACATATATGCCTACACCCGGTTTCCTTACCAGCTCCAGCTTGTTGCCGTTAAACCACTTTTCGCACTTATCCAGATCCGCGCTTATGGTTGCCTCGGTGACGCCGAAATCCTTGGAAAGTGAATAGATCTTGTGCGGCTCGCTGTCGGTGAGCAGGGTATACAAAATTCCGGTCATCCGCTCATTTTGCGAATAAGAAGGCCGCAGTTCCGTATGGTCGGCAATATGCCTGCGCAGGGACTGGCGTTGTTTTGCATCGCCGCAAAACCGCACGCCGTTGGCGCTTTTTTTCTCGATCAGTTTGGAAAAACCGCCAAGGCGTTTTGGGAAAGCGCCCAGGTCACGCTGCACCGTCCGGGTGCTCAGCCCGAGGGAGTCCGCAATGCTTCCCAAGGTGATGTACCCTTCGGCGTCCAGTATCAATTCAAGAATTGCGCGTTGCCGCGTGGTAATTTCCACGGACTCCCCTCCAAATCAAACCCCATCAGGGAGGAAGGCCGCTCAATGGCCGTCCTCCCTGACGTTATACAGTATTATAGCTTTGCTGTCAACGACTCAATGAAAGGCGCATAACTCTGCGCGTCCATAAAATTGTCAACCGTAAACAGTTCGGCATGCGGTGCTTTCGCTCTGGCGCGGTCCGCAAGCACCCTCTGGGTCAACACATAGGTGGCGTCGTTTGGTATCTCCTCGATAGCCGCGTGCGTAACCTTGATGTCCAAACCCGCTTCATTCAGCTTTTTACGAAGCATTGTAGCGCCCATCGCGCTGGAGCCCATGCCTGCGTCGCAGGCGAACACAACGGTTCCTGTCAGCTTTCTCAACTGGCCTTTGCTCTCCTTTTTCATCGACTGAACGCTCTCCTGGGCAAGCGCAAGATCAGCGTCGGATTCCGTGGAAGCCCTTTTCTTGACGAAGACACAGGCGACCAGGAAGGAAACCGCACAGGAAATCAGTACGCCAAGCAGGGTTTTGAAGAGGTCGCCCTTCGGGGTCATGGCAATCAGGGCGAAGATGCTGCCCGGAGAAGGCGTGGCAACCAGACCGGCACCGGTAATCGCAAAGGTCAGTACGCCGCAAGCGCCTCCCGCGATGACCGCCAGAAGCAGCGCCGGGTTCATGAGGACATAAGGGAAATAGATTTCATGAATACCGCCGAGGAAGTGGATCACCGCAGCTCCGGGAGCGGAACTTTTTGCGCTGCCTTTTCCAAACAGCCAGTATGCAAGAATGATGCCCATTCCAGGACCGGGGTTGGTCTCGATCATAAACATAATCGATTTCCCCGCGGTGGCGGCCTGTTCAATACCGATCGGTCCCATGATTCCATGGTTAATGGCATTATTCAGGAACAGGATTTTCGCGGGTTCCACAAAAACAGAGATTAACGGCAGGAACCCCGCGCCATAAATCCACGTCGCGCCGGCTGTGAGGATAGCGGTAATAGCCGACACAAAGGGACCAACGAGATAAAAGCCGCAGATAGCAAGCAGCATCCCGATGATGCCTACGGAGAAATTGTTTACCAGCATTTCAAAACCGGCCTTGATTTTGCCTTCCACCGCTTCGTCAAATTTTTTGATGACCCAAGCGGCCAGCGGAGCATAAATCATGACGCCGAGGAACATGGGGATGCTGGCGCCGACAATGATACCGATGCAGGCAATGGTTGCAATGATCGCACCCCGCGCGCCTCCCACATTTTTACCGGCTGTGTACGCAACCAGCAACGGGAGCAGGTACTTCAGCATGGGGTCGACCAGCGTGGCCAGCTGCTCATTGGGGATCCAGCCTGTGGCAATGAACAGCGCCGTAATCAGCCCCCACGCAACAAATGCCCCGATATTGGGCATAACCATTGCGCTCAAGCTGCGGCCGACGCGCTGGACAGCGGTCTTTGAACTGCTTTTCTCAAACATAATCGATTACCTCCTCAATTGATGTTGTGGCGTCTACCTCAAATTCTTTTTACGCCTTACTTAAATTTTATCTATTTTTCATTGAATTGCAAATGAAAGTTGCAATAATTTAGGCAAAATATATTAATGACAAAATTGTGTTTCCAAGTTTATGTCCACAATTATCACAACACAATACATGGTATCTATCCGACTAACCTGTGTACATAAGGATTATAAGGCACTTTGAAGGGCCTGAAAGGATCCGGCGTTGTTCAATTCCGCCAAAGCTTTTGTGCATTCGTACAAATTTCAGTATTCCGGCAAACTCAGCGATCTTGTCCCATATGTGTGCGTTACTTTCTCCAGAATCGGTCAATTTAACAGGAAGAACTGTAATTTTTTAAGAAATACTGTTTATTTGTGAAAAATGTTATATTTAACCAACACAACTATTGCCTATATAACCAAAATCTGCTATATTAAGTTTAGACAAAATACTCCATTAAAGTACACTTTGATGGAGTATTTTTTATTTAGCTAAAAAAAATAAATATTAAACGGATAAAAAAAAATTTTGCATTTATTTAACAAATATGAAAATAAAATAATAGCTTACAAAGTCAAATATAGCCTATGCACCAGTGTGTACTCCAATACATCATAGTCAGGAGGATAAAGCATGCTGTTGCAGAACCGGTCCATCAATTTGGGAAACAAAGATATATTTGATAAAATCTCTTCGAACTTAGTATATAACTGCAATATCGATGTATGCCTGTTGATACTGATTCAGGATTACTACGCATCCATTTTGGATTCATACAGTACTCCAAAATTTAAAAGCATGGACGCTGATCCGATAGAATCATCCGACCCGAAGCAAATAATTAATTTGGTGCGCATAAAAAAGCGATTAATTATTGCCCGGGATGGCGATATGCTGTTTGACAATACAGAATATGAGCATCTGATTGCAGGCATATCGCAGGAAATGTATATTCCGATATTTTCGCAGACCAACGGCGATAAAATCATCGGATGCTTTTATTTAGGATGCCGGAAAATGAACAACGCCTTTGATACTCTGCTACAAAATGAATATTTTAATAGTGATCTCTCTGTCATCAGTTATGTATTAAATTGTATATACAATAACTGTTTAATAAAAAAAGATTTCTTTTCGTACATGAATATGGCGTGCGAATTTTATAAAAACCACAGTTGCCGTATTAATCATCCATTTAATGTTGCATATTGGTGCATACTGATTGCAAAACAGATCAAGTTGGATGAAAAATATTATTTTGAACTTTACATTGCCGCAATATTGCACGACATAGGCATACTCTTGGTCCCACAAAATATAGTAAACAAATCCGGAAAATTGAGTGACAACGAATTCAGCATTTTGAAGCAGCATACAGTATTTGGGTTCAATATGATAAAAAATCTTAAAGATAATATCGGTTTAAATGATCTGGACGATATTATCCGGCATCACCATGAAAGATTTGACGGAACCGGGTACCCTGACGGATTAAAAGCAGAAGATATCCCTTTATTAAGCAGGATTATAGCAGTGGCTGATGCAACTGACGCAATGTTTTCAGACAGAATATTTCAGTCTTCATTACCTCAGGAAAAAGTGATCGAAGAACTCTCAAAAAACAAAGGGAAGCAGTTTGATCCTTATTTGGCAGGCGTTATGATCAATATCTTAATCGGGCAGGACGAGGATATAAAATCGATTATAGGGCCCATAACGTGGGTATCCCTGATTATTACAACAAAAAGCAACTGCTACAATTATCAAGGTAATATGATCAAAAATAACATGGGTTATGAATTCTATTGTGATGAGCTCGATTTTAAAGATTTTATTGGAGAAAAAAGCAATGAAATTATCGATTGTTCACTGATTGTTGAGAAAAACAATAGGTTCTATGAATACAATGTATTGTTGGGAAAAGTTGACACCGGCTGTATCTTTATTAAAGATATTCAATATAAGCCATCTAACCAATATTATAGCATGTATTGGAATTTAACCGGAGAAGTTCAGGATAATAACCTGCATATATCCGATGCCGCTATCAAGAAAATTGGCGGGAACTTAATCACTTTCTGCTGCACAGAACAAACGCCATTAAATATGAAGCAGATTTATACTCTGAAAGTTCTGTTTGAAAACAATGAAGTAATCTATGTTCCCGGCAAAAATATCAGAAAGTATCAAAGCGGGAATGACACATTTTATGATTTTGAGTTTAACAACTTAAACGAAACTATACGCGATAGGATTTTTAAGCAATTATTCAACAGGCAAACAGAAATACGCCAGTTCATGTTGAAAGCCAGTTATTATTCAGTCACAAATAATCCGAAATAGTACATAAAATCAAATGCTCTCGCATGCCTTTTTTCAAAACATACTGCCGTACCACTGTACCAGAGGTAAAAAGCCAGCGCCACTTGGGCGCTGGCTTTCTGGTGGTTTTGGCGGAAAGACCGAATGGGTTACCCTGCAAGGATATTCTTAAGTATATAAGATTTTTCCTGTGTCATTTCATCCAGTGTCACGCTTACGCCTTCCCTGCCAAGTCCGCTCATCTTCCAGCCGCCGAAAGGCTGGTCCAGATGGCGGTAATTGCCGGAGCTGTTGATTACCACTCCGCCGCATGCCAGCCTGGAGGCTACCCGTATGGCCCTGTTCATGTTTTTGGTCATTACCCCTCCCTGAAGGCCGTAAATCGTTGCGTTGGCAATTGCAACCGCCTGCTCCTCGTCATCAAATTCAATGATTGGCAATACAGGTCCGAATACCTCCATAGTAGTTGTGATGTCCATATCCAGGGTAACATGGTCCAAAACAGTGGGCTGAAAATAGGAAAGGTCGTATGCTTTCCCTCCGCAGACCAACTCCGCTCCCTGGGAAACCGTCCGTTCCACCTGGTGCTGAATCTCCTGCGCCGCCTTCGAGCTGATTACCGAGCCCAGGTCGGTCTTTTCATCCAGCGGACTTCCCAGCCGCAGCTTTTCAAGCTTTTGCAGCATAATCTGCAAAAACTCTTTTTTTACAGTACGCTGCACGATAAACCGCTTGGGGGCGCAGCAGGTCTGTCCGGCGTTCTGAACCCTTCCCTGCACCGCATCCGCCGCAGCCTGTTCCAAGTCGCAGTCCTCAAAAACGATATACGGGTCATTCCCGCCAAGCTCCAAAAATACCCGTTTCAGCGTCATGGCGCCGACTTTCGCAATATGCTGCCCGACTTCGGTGCTTCCGGTGAAGCTGACCGCGTCAATCCCTTTGCTGCCGACGAGCAGATCGCCCACGAC
>JAEXAZ010000122.1 GCA_023394255.1 Bacillota bacterium
GACTTGAACTGTCACGAGGTTGCCCTCGAGGGATTTTAAGTCCCTTGCGTCTGCCGATTCCGCCACTGCGGCGAGTGCGTTTATTATCATACAATATTATTCCGCGTTCGTCAAGTGGTCATGCGCCGGGCAAATCCTTCAGAGCAGAGAGCTGATTGCGCAGCACAAAGCTGTCCACAGAATAAGCAAAGAGCACCTGATTATAGTTCTTAACCGAGATGTTTTTCAATTGCTCGGCAGTTATCTTTTCGGTATCGACTACCGTTACCCGCCCATAATTAATTAAAAGAAACGGCAGATAGCTTTGCACGGAACGGTCGCCAAACAGCAACAGGCGGCTTCCCTGCTGGGAATTGGTAACAGAGATATCAATGACCGGGGACATGCCGCCCAGAAGAACGTCCATCGTGCCGCCGAGCTGTTTTTTCCAGCCGGGATACAGCGTGTAATAACGGCGGGACCCGTCAGCGTCATAATGGGTCACTATATAATAACGGCGATATTTTGAAAAAATATACGCGGAAACCCGGTCCGGCGTAATTTCCCGATACGGCGAACGTTTATAAAGATCTCCGTAATAGTTGTAGTCCATATGATCCACATCGAATTCTTCCAGTCCCCTGACCCGCCAGTCTCCCAATTTTTTCGATGCGGCCGTATAGACATAATACCCGCCCAACCCTGTTATGGTATTATCGGTGCGATAGTAAAGGTACTCATCCTGGTGACTGAACAGGGTGGGATACACATCGATGGCGTTTACAAAGCCCGACAGACGCCGATAGGCCTCGTCAATAAAGGCCTTCTGATCATAAATTTCCGCATAGTGCGGCACCTTATTCTGTTGGATAGCGCTTGCCGTGGGGATCAGCATCAGATAGCTGGGGCATTCAAAGCTGCGCACGAAGTTTTTGACCGCCTGCATATTGGCGTTGGCTTCCTTCAAGTCTTTAGAAGGATGGATATCCAGCATCAGGGTATCCCCCGAGATAAAAACGCCGTTTTGCTCCTGATTTCCTCCCAAATAGCGAAGCGATACCTGTAATCGTCTCAACGGCTCTGAAGCCGGAAACTTCTCCGCGACGGATTTTTCCATCTTTTCCGGATAGTTCCCTGCGGATAAATCAACTGTCGAAAAGGCGGAAACCGAAAGAAGAAATGCCGGCACAGCAATCAGCGCCAGCAAAAAGAGGACTCCAACAATTCTGTCTTTCATAAGCTGCCCCCTGACCTTCGTATTTCTATATCATCACAGCAAAAAAGCTGTTGCCAGCATCAGCAAAATCACATCGGAAACTATGGATATCACATCCCCCAATTTTGACGCATGTTTTTTTATGATTGCCATTAGTTTCCCCGGAAGATTGCCGGAGCAGACGGCAGACACGAGCAACGCCAAATAATTGGAAGCCAGAAGATATAAAATGCGATTGTCAAATGCCGCCACATTGTTACCAAACCCAAACATAATTCTGAGATAATTGAAAGATTCCGACGGGGTTTTTCCGATAAAGATTGCAAAAGAAACCAGCACCACTGCCAAACAATAAAGCCACCGGAAAAGCGGTGAAATGAAATCAATGTATTTCAGCAATGCATACCGTTCAAGGATAATAAAAACGGTAAAGTAAACACCCCATAAAAGCAGGTTGACGCTGACGCCAAACCACAGCCCCATCAGAATCGTCACCAGCAAAATATTGAATATGCCGGAAATCATGCTTCCCTGCGTTGCGCCAAGATTCAAATAAACATAGCGGCGCAGAAAACGATTCACGGTGATATTAAACCGGCCGAAAAATTCGTTGACGCTCAGTGAGCAATACGGATTGCTGAAGTTCTCGGGCAGCTCCAGGCCAAACATCAGCCCCAGGCCTTTTGCCATATCGCACAGCCCGGATAAAATAAAATAGGCTGCGAGCGCCATTGTCACTGCCATAGACCAAATTGTCAGCACAGTGGTGTCATAGGTCGGAATCGCCTGAAGAGATTGAAACAGAGTCAGCATCGTGTCGCCCAAAATCACTTTTTTGGCAAGGCCCCGGATAAAGAAGCTTGCCCCCCGCCCTATTTTTTTCAAAGTTACGCGCATGGAATCAATCTGCGGCATCAGGCGGCTGTAGCTTACCAGCGGTCCGGCATAGAGTTTCGGGAAAAAACCGACAAAGAGGGCATACTTAATCAGGCTGTGCTGGCAACTGATGCTCCCCCGATAGCATTCAAGCATATACCCCATGGAAGTCAGGCAGTAAACCCCAAGCCCAAGCGGTACATGCGTACCGCTCAGCTGGCTCATGACACTGTAATAAGCAATCAGCACAATGCTTTTCACGACCGAACAAACCATGATCGCTTTTCTGAGGCGCTGAAAATCCCGGCATCGACTCATCAGCAGAGCCATCCCATAGTCAAACAGAATCACGCCCGCCAGCAAAATCAGGTTTTCCCCTTCAAGCAGCAGGTAATAGGCCGCGGAAATCACCGTTAAAAATACAGGCCGCAGCCGTACCGGCAATAACAGGCACAGCAAAAGCATCGCGGGGAGAAAAAGGTAAACAAAGGACAAGCTGAACATATGCATGGACTCCACCCCCTTCCACGGGCAGGCTGTGCCTGCCAGCTGAAAACCCTATTGCAATTCTTCCAGAATCTGCTGTAACTGTGAGCGGGAATACAGGGAATTCACCACTTTGAGCAGCGCATTAGCATTCATCCGCGCGGGCAGCCGCAGCCGGTTCAGAAGCCGCTGGCGCAGTATAAAGCTGTTCTCCCCACCGGACAATCCCCATTCCACAAAATCCGCCTTGGTCACCGGGTCGCCGTCCTTTGCGGAAGTCCCGCTGTTTTCCACCGAAACGCCGGCGCGCCGGAACGCTTCCAGAAGCATATCGGCGGGAATCCCTTCCACGCCCAGCTTCCCCTCGGCGGACGGCCGGATTTTTCGCCGTTCTTTGCCGAACAGGTCAGGGATATAGACATGTATGATCTTATCGGTGTCCACGGCGCCCGCGATATAGCTTCGGATGCGGAATCCCGCCGCGTCGGAATCCGTCAAAATAATGATCCCGTCTTTTTCCGCCAGCGCGCGAAAAAGCGCCAGCCTCTTTTTATCCCGGAAGATGTCAAATCCCCCGGTTGTCAAAATGGTGGCATCGACCAGCGAGCTCAGTTTTGCCTGATCGTATCTGCCCTCCACAATAATGGTCTGTTTTACTTTTATCTTCATAGGTTCACTTTTTCTCTGCCAGCAAAAATAATTTTGCGATCGTCTGCTCCAATAAAACCCGGTCATCACCGCCTGTGCTTTTCAGCCCGAAATCCGCCTCCGCGAGCAGAGCCAGCATTTTGCCGATCTGCGGCGCCGTATATGCCCCGCTGTCCGCCATAGCGTTTTTCACCAGAAACTCCCGGTTTTTTGCGTAACCAAGGTCAATGGCTGCCTGAGCCGGCGCCACGCCGGCCTGCCGGGCGGCATAGCCGCGATAAAGGTCTACAAAAGAGCCTGCCAGAACCGCCAATATCCTGGATGCGGGTTCGCGCAGATCGGACAGCTGATCCACCAGTTCCATCGCACGGGAAAAATTGCCCCGCAGGATCGCCTTTGACAGGTCAAATACTTTTGCCTGAAGGACAACGGTTACAACCGCGTCAATATCTTCGCGGGTGATGGGGCCGCCGCCCACATAGGCACACAGCTTTTCCATCTCGGACCACAGCAGCTGCATGTCGTCCGTACAGCGTTCCACCAGATAAGCGGCGTTTTCGCTGGAAAGCTCACAGCCGTTCTTTTGGGCGCGGTCGCGCAGAAAGCGGTAGAGGTCACCGGTTTTACGGGTCCCCAGTTCCACGACCCCGCCCGCCTTGTCGCAGGTTTTGATCAGCGTATTCAGCCGCTCTTTTTTCGAGGGCGGGTTTTTTACGGTGATAAGGACAGTTGTGGTCTGCGGAGGGTCGGCGAGCACCCCGCACAGTTCCGAAAAAGTGCCGGCGTCCAGCTTATCCAAATCGAGGTCCAGCGTGACGCACCGGTAATCCGCAAACATGGGCAGCTGCTCCACAGCATTAAAAAAAGACTGCATATCGAGGTTGCCGTTATGAAAGCGATGAAGGTTGAATTCGCTGTATGCGCTGCCAAGCGTTTTTTTCATCAGCAGCTTTTCATAAAGCCCGATCAGATAGACCTGCGTCCCGTAAAGCAGGTAAACCCGCAGGAGCTCGGGGCTTTTTACATGTTTGGAAAAATCGCTTTCCAGTTGAAATTTCATAAAGCAGTTCCCTTTTCTCAAAGCTATCTCGATGTATAGAAAGCGGATTCCGGTTCAATGAGCGGCTCTTTCGGCAGCCTGACGGAAAATACACTGCCGCCGTAATAGCTGTCCTGCGCTTTCATATCCAGGCGCGGGTCGACAATCAGTTCATTGCGCCCGTTGAGCAGGATATGTGCGGGCAGCGCAAGCTGCCTGAATTCCTTCACGATGCTGAGCCCGCCGATCTCCATCCGAACCGACTTGGCGTCTTTTCCCTCGGCTGAAATCCTGACATTTCCGAACAGTACCGACACGAACCCATAGGATTCATCCAGCGAGACCGTCGCTTCCACCGGCAGCGCTTTCGCCAGCGAAACTGTCGGGCTCTTATCAAGCTGCGCGTCCTTCTCCGCAACCAAAAGCGTGATTCCCGTAACGCCGCGGTCAGCGAAAAATGCGGCAAGGTTTTGCGCGGCGCGTTCGGAATCCGGCGCGCCGACCACCGCCCCCTGTTTCCCATAAGCGATCGCAACGCTTTGGCCGTATTCATCCGCCTCGAACCAGACGGCATTGCCCGCCGTCACCTTCTGCGAAAAAGCCCCCGCGAGGAGTGAAATCACCGCAAGGCAGGCGGCATAGCGCTTCACCGCGGCGTCCGCGCGCAGATACCACAGCAGTACCGCCACGCATACGCAAACCACAATCCAGATCAGCAGGTAGCACTCCGTAACCGGCAGCGCCGCGAGTTTCTGCCCCGACCACCATCTGCAAATCCAGTTGATCCATTTTACGGCGATTCCGCCCACAAACCCGGCAATTCTGCCGGGCAGACTCAGCCCCGGAAACAGCCCTGCCAGCCCGCAAAGCATCCCGCCGCCGAGCGCGAACGGCACCGAAGCGGCAACCAGCAGATTGGTCAGCGGCGAGACCAGCGAGACATAGCCGAACTCCCGGCACACGACCGGCAGCGTCAGGAGGTTTGCACAGACGGACACAGACACGCAGGAAAGGATACCGTAACGCCAGCGGCCGCGTTTTCTCAGCTCCGGCAGGCTGATTTTCCAGACCCGGAGGCTGTACCACTCCGCCAGCGGCTTTGTAAACGTAAGGATTCCGAGCGTGGCGAAATAAGACAGCTGAAAGCTGATGCCGAATACGGCGTAGGGGTTTTGCAAAAGAATGAGAATCGCGGCAAGCCCCAGGGAATTGCGGGCGTCGGCGTCCCTGCCGAGCAGCTGCGCCGCAGTCAGGAGAAGCAGCATGATGCCGGCGCGGGTTACGGAATGTGAAAATCCCGTAAGTCCCATAAACAGCAGCACAGCCGCAATCGTGCACAGGGCACTTTGGCGCGGCGAGAACTTCAGAAAACGCAGGAGTCCGGAGAGCAGCACCACCAGAACGGCAAGATGCAGCCCGGAAACCGCGAGCAGGTGCGAAACCCCGGCGCGGGAATAGTCCCGCCGAAGTTCCGGGGAGAGCTGTTCGGTCCTGCCGAACAGCATCGCGGAAAGCACCGTCCCTTCCTCGCCGGTCAGGTTCCTGGTGATCCCGCGGCTCATGGCGTCACGCCAGACAGCCAGCCGGACCGCGAATGGAGCCGCGCTTCCCGTCTTCCGGGCATCCGTCAGTCTCCCCGAAAAGCGGATATTTTCACTGTAAAGCCTGTTGATCCGCTCCGGATCGTTTTCCAGCTCTATCAAACAGTTTACCACATCTCCGGTACCGACATCAAGTGCGTTGAAATCGACCGCACGAATGGTGACATTCTTCAAGCCCCTCGGAAGGTCTTTGGACGTGCGGATGGTCAGCCGCCTGTAATTCCGGTAGACTGCCTGGTCGGTTACCGTGCCGGTAATCCTTTGGACGGTGCCCAGATAGGGTTCCGACGGCGCAATCACAGCGGCGCGATAGGCCGCGACGGAAAACATGCAGGTGCAGAAAGCGGCGGCACACACAGCAAACCGGCGCGGCAGTTTTCTTCCGGCCACCGCTAAAATTCCCAGCAGAACCGCGCCAAACAGCAAACAGACCGCCGGGCTCCACCCAAGGCCCAGCGCCAGGGCCGCCGACGCCAGCCAAACCAGGCCCGCCGCGTGAAACACCCGGATCATCCTGCTTTCCCTTTTCCCCGGCTCCTCTTTCCTATTCTTCCCATAATTTCCTCCTGCGAAACCGCCCTGTCCGCCGTAAAAAGCAAAAAATGCCGCCCCGCCCGGGTGAAATACTCCCGGAAGGACAGCAGCGACAACGTATTGCAGACAAACGCTTCGTTGCCTGAAAACAAGCCGGTTTTCTATCAAACATTCAGAAAAACTCATGATAATATTATCATACAATCCTCCCCAACGCAACAAAAATCTGCCTTTTGCAAGCATTTTCTCCACATTTTGCAGGATTCACGATTTACTCCTGCAAATGTTTGTGGAATCTGAACGCTATCCATCGAAAGCAATGCTTGCTATAATAGTACAAGTATGTTTGAGACCAAAAAATGAGGAGAGTGTTTATGAGTTCTAAAAGAATCATCGGTATCAATGAAAGGCCGCCTCTGGGACAGTTCATTCCCCTGAGCCTCCAGCACATGTTTGCGATGTTCGGGGCGTCTGTTCTGGTTCCTCTTCTGTTCGGCATCAATTCTTCCATTGTGCTGTTTATGAACGGTTTGGGCACCCTGCTGTTCATTACGGTCACGAAGGGACGCGCGCCCGCCTATCTTGGTTCCTCGTTTGCATTTATCGCGCCTACCTTATACCTGATTCAGAATCACCCGGCCGGATTCCGTGCGGCGCAGGGCGGTTTTGTCGCGGTCGGGCTTGCCGGCTGTGTAATTGCTTTTATCATTTATAAGTGCGGCACCAACTGGATTGACATCGTTCTTCCCCCGGCGGCCATGGGTCCCGTGGTCGCGCTGATCGGTCTCGAACTTTCCAGCACGGCGGCTTCCAGCGCGGGATTGGTCGGCGTCGAAAAGATTGACCCCCGCGCGCTGATCGTGTTTCTCGTAACGCTGGGCTTCGCGGTTTTCGGTCAGGTGCTGTTCCGCGGCTTTTTGAGCATCATCCCGATTCTGATCGCGATTGTAGCCGGTTACATCAGCTGCTTTGCCACCGGGCTGGTCGGTTTTGCGGAGGTCGCAAAAATCGTATCGGACGCGCCGTTTTTCGTACTCCCAAATTTCCAGCTCCCCGTATTTGACGGCGGCGCCATCACGGTCATGATGCCGGTTCTGCTGGTGATTCTCTCCGAGCACATCGGGCATCAGGTGGTCACCAGCCAGATCGTTGACCGCAACCTGATTAAGGATCCCGGCCTGCACCGTTCCATCTTCGGCGACAACTTTTCCACCGCGCTTTCCGGTATGATCGGTTCTGTCCCGACCACCACCTACGGCGAAAACATCGGCGTCATGGCGGTCACCGGCGTATACAGCGTCTGGGTCATCGGCGGCGCGGCGGTCTTCTCGATCATCCTTTCCTTTGTCGGCCCCGTGGCGGCCCTGATCAGCACCATCCCCGGCGCGGTCATCGGCGGCATCTCCTTTTTGCTCTATGGAATGATCGGCACTTCCGGGCTCCGCATTCTCGTCGACCAGCGTGTGGACTACGGCAGGTCGCGCAACCTTGCCATGACCTCCGTCATCTTCGTGACCGGCCTTTCCGGCATTGCTGTCAGCGTAGGCAACATCCAGATCAAAGGCATGGCGCTCGCATGCGTCGTCGGCATGCTGATGGGGCTTGTCTTCTTCCTGCTCGACAAAGCAAAACTCACGAACGACCGTTAAACGTAACCCATAAAAAAACGCCCGCAAGCCGCGGGCGTTTTTCTTTTTCTCTGGAATTTATTTTTTACTCCACTGGACACCCTGCGGGGTATCCTTCAGCAGGATTCCCATTTCGTTCAGCCGGTCTCTGATCCGGTCCGCTTCGGCAAAATCCTTCGCCTTTCTGGCCGCCTGCCGCTGTTCAATCAGCGTCTCGACCTCTTCATCCAGCGTATCCGGCTTGCGGTTATAAAGAAGGCCCAGGACATCGCACAGTTCATCAAATTTTTCAATTGCGTAGGAAACGGCCGCTTTCGAGCGGGTTTCACTGACAAACGTGTTAATGTCCCGCGCCATTTCAAACAGGGCGGCAATGCCGTCGGCAGTGTTCAGGTCGTCATCCATCGCTTCAACAAACTGTGCCACCCGGCTGTCGATCTGCTTCCTGAACGCATCCTCGCCTTCCGTCGGGGTTTCACAGGCGTTTTTCAGTACAAAATCGAGGTTGTCGCGGCAGTTGTGGAGCCGCTCGAGCGCCGATTTGCACTGCTCGATGACCTCAAGGCTGTAGTTGATCGGGGAGCGGTAATGCGCCTGCAGCATCATGAATTTGATCGGCTCATAACCGAATTTGTTCGCCACTTCCCGGGTCGTAAAGAAGTTGTTCAGCGACTTGCTCATTTTGCGGTTGTCCACATTGATATAACCGTTGTGCATCCAGTAGCGGACATATTCCACGCCGGTACAGCATTCGCTCTGCGCAATCTCGTTTTCATGGTGGGGGAAAATCAGATCCTGTCCGCCGCAATGGATATCAATGGTTTCCCCAAGATGTTTGCGGATCATGGCGCTGCACTCAATATGCCAGCCCGGGCGACCTTCTCCCCACGGGGACGTCCAGCTCGGCTCCCCTGGCTTGGCGGCTTTCCAGAGCACAAAGTCGAGCGGATCCTCTTTCACATCGCTGACATCAATACGCGCGCCGGACTCCAAATCCTCCAGCGGCTGATGGGACAGCTTCCCATACTCCTCAAACCGTCTGGAACGAAAATAAACGCTGCCCTCAGCGGCGTAGGCAAAGCCCTTGTCCTCCAGTGTCTTCACCATATCAATAATCGTATCAATATTTTCCGTCGCCCGCGGATGAATCGACGCGGGCCGAATTCCCAGCCCCTTGGTATCCGTCAGATATTCTCCGATATAGCGCTCGGCAACCTCCTTAACGGTGGTTCCTTCTTCGTTCGCTTTGTTAATCAGCTTATCGTCGATATCGGTAAAATTCTGAACGAAGGTGACCGCATAGCCGCGGTATTCGAGATAGCGGCGCAGCGTATCAAAGACGCAGATCGGGCGGGCGTTTCCGATATGGATAAAGTTATAAACCGTCGGGCCGCAGGCATACATTTTTACCTTGCCCGGTTCCAGAGGGACAAATTCTTCCTTTTGTCGGGTGAGGGTATTGAAGATTTTCATTTCCAGACTCCTTTATCGTTCTTCGATAGATTCAGGCGGCCTCGGCCGCTTTCACCGGCAGCGCGGGGATATCTACTGTTTGGCTTTATTCTGTGCTTCTTCCAATTGTCCCAAGCGTTTTTCCAGCTTGTCAATGTGAAACTGCAAACGGCAGATTTCCTGCGCAACCGGGTCGGGGATGTGAACATGGTCGAGGGTGGTGGGCTTGCGCCCCGCGATGCGGGCGATGCGGGCAGGCACGCCGACCGCCGTGCTGTCGGGCGGCACAGATTCCAGCAGGACCGCGTTCGCGGCGACTTTGGAGCCGTCCCCCACCTTAAACGGGCCGAGCACCTTTGCGCCGGCGCCCACCGTCACATTCTTCCCAAGTGTGGGGTGGCGTTTGCCTTTGTCCTTGCCGGTTCCGCCGAGCGTAACGCCCTGATAGATGGTGCAGCCATCCCCAACTTCCGAAGTTTCACCGATCACCACCCCCATACCGTGGTCGATCATCACGCCCGAGCCAATCTGAGCGCCGGGATGGATTTCAATGCCGGTCATAAAACGGGAAAACTGGCTGAGCATGCGTGCAGGAAGATACGCTCTGTGCTTATAAAGCCAGTGCGCCGGGCGATGCAGGATAATTGCGTGCAGACCGCTGGAAAGCAGCAGCGTTTCCAGGCTGCTGCGTGCTGCGGGGTCCCGTTCCTGAACTGCCTTTATATCTTTACGAATTGAGTTAAACATAGCGAAAAGATTCCTCCTTCGGTTATTCTCGCATGGCAACTGACTGGGTCCCGCGGGTCCGGATATCCGCCCTCTCACAGCGGTTCTGCAAAATAAAAACGCCTTCGCCCGTGTTTTTCGGACGAAGGCGGAAGAATCCGCGGTTCCACTTCGAATTTATCGCTCAATCCCTTAACGCGGGTCACGTACCACTATACTCAGCCCCTATCGCTTTTCAAGCGGCAAGCTCACGGGCGCACTTCTCCATTTTTCCCGCCGGACGCGTTTTCAGCCGGTGACGCGTCTTCTCTGGTGCGGGGAACCAACGGATACTTCTCCCGGTCAGCGCCTTTTACACAGGGGAATTCCCCCTTTTTATTCTATGCAAACTATACCATACTCGTTCATGAAATGCAAGTGCCAGCCGCACTATTTCGCATCAGAAAACAGCTCCCGGTTTTTCCAGATATAATTGAATCCGGAAAAGACCGTCAGCAGCACAACAACCC
>JAEXAZ010000151.1 GCA_023394255.1 Bacillota bacterium
CGTGCCTGAGTTTGTGGATTACGCGGCGACGCCGTCGGTTGCATTTGACGATATGGCCAATGTGGCGATGGTTTCCACGCTGATTTCACTGCTGATTTCCGTTCTGATCTTTTTTGTCATGACGCCCCTGCAGCAGGGGTCTGCCCGATGGTTTTACCGCCGCACCGGCGAGGAGCAGGAACCTGTATCCGGGGTCTTTTTTTACTTTGAGACTGCAAAAAGTTATTTTCGCTCGCTTGGGCTCAACTTTCAGATCGGTTTGCGCGTTTTTCTCTGGCTGCTTCTTCCGGCGCTGCCGATGGCGGCAACCATCGTATTTGTTGTATTTTATAAACATCAGCTTGGCGGAAATCTGCCAAACGCCGTTTTTGCGGTGGTTGTCATTCTGATGGCGATTTGGGCAGTCCTTCTTGTGATTCTTTCTGTCCTGATCTCTTTACGTTATTTTCTCGCTCCCTACCTGCTGGCTGAACACCCCGAACAGAAGGCCAGCCAGTGTATTAAGAACGGAGTGCGCCTGGTGAAAGGGCATAAGGCGGAACTGTTTGGTTTTATCCTGTCGTTTATCGGCTGGGGGTTGCTGTGTGTCTTTATTATCCCCATGTTTTATGTGATGCCCTATATGCAGTCCTCTTACGCGATGTATGCGCGTTATCTGATCCAGTTGGGAGAAGAGGCCGGCTCCGACAATACCAAAGAATATCTTTATAAGCCGGATATCGACCGCTATATGGAGGAACAGGCCGCCCGGGGCGGGGAAGTTCAGGAGCCGTCTCCTGATTCTTTTCAGGAGGAAGAGCCCAGATATCCCGGAGTTTAAATCCATAAATGCAAAAAGCCACGAAGCCATATGCTTCGTGGCTTTATTTTTGAATCCTGCCAGAATCAGATCATTTCGCTGAAGCTAACTGCTTGAGGCATTCTGCACAGACATTTCTACCTTTAAAATTAATCACGTCAATGGCGCTGTTGCAAAAAATACAGGCGGGTTCATACTTTTTCAAGACAATTTGATTTCCGTCCACGTAAATTTCAAGGGAATCCTTTTCATTGATGTCCAAAGTACGCCGCAACTCAATCGGAAGAACAATACGACCTAGTTCGTCAACCTTTCTGACAATACCGGTAGACTTCATGGGCAATACCTCCTGATCATGACACTTGATCTAACCATCATTCCTACTTACCAATATAGCCCAAATCTGGAAAAAAGTAAACAATTTTGAAAAGATTGGTCGTTTTTTGTCACTATTACGAAAATCATAACCGTGAAAACTGTGGAATATAAATAGGCGAGGGGGTATTGAACCATGATGAACTATATCTTTGGCGGCATGATTCTGCTGTCTTTCGTATTTTCTGTTGTGAATGGCCGCCTGGACCAGCTTTCCAATGCGGCTTTAGAACAGGCCGGCAACGCAGTGGAACTTACATTTTCACTGGTGGGGGTTCTTTGCCTCTGGAGCGGCCTGATGAAGATTGCGCAGGGCTCGGGGCTGACACATGCGCTGGGGAAGGCGCTTTCGCCCATCACAAAACGCCTTTTCAAGGGGCTGAACCCGGAAGGTGAAGCGATCCAGGCTGTCTGCATGAACATGATCGCAAATTTTCTGGGACTCGGAAACGCGGCAACTCCGCTTGGCATTCAGGCGATCTGCGCAATGAAGAAGGAAGAACACGCCAAAAAAGCGACGGACAATATGGTAACCTTTGTTGTTTTGAACACCGCTTCCTTCCAGCTGATTCCTACCACCATTGCACTTTTGCGGATGAAAAACGGTGCGGGAACGCCTTTTGATATTCTGCCTGCCGTATGGATCTCATCGGCTGTGTCGGTCACGGTCGCAATCCTTTTTGCAAAGCTGCTGGCGCCTATGTGGAGGGATGCCTGATGGCGGCGGCAATGGTTCCGGTTGTAATAGCGGTCATTGTGGGATACGGCCTGGTGAAGGGTGCTGCGGTGTTTGACCTGTTTCTGGAGGGCGCCAAAGAAGGCCTGGCAACGTCCGCCAGAATTTTACCGGCTCTTGTGGGGCTTGTCGCGGCGGTGGGCATGTTTCGGGTTTCCGGCGGCCTGGATATCTTATCCTGGGCGATGCAGCCGCTTGGAAAACTGGCAGGGCTTCCCAAAGAGGTGATGCCGCTTGCGCTGATGCGTCCGATTTCCGGCAGCGGCGCGATGGCTTTGTTCCATGACCTTCTTGTAGAGCATGGAGCGGACAGCCTGATCGGGCGGGTTTCCAGTGTGATGATGGGTTCCACCGAAACGACGTTTTATACCATTGCGGTTTATTACGGCGCGGCAGGCATTAAGAATACCCGCCACAGTGTTCCGGCGGCACTGGCCGGAGATATGACCGGATTTTTGATGTCCGCCCTGGTGGTGCGCCTGCTGTTCTGAGTACGGAATTCTCCGCGGCGGTTATTTGAGCTCCTGCTCCAAATTGCGGAATACAGGCGTGTCAAAGAAGTCCACGATACTAATATTGAGCCCGTCACAGATTTTTTTGATCGTTGAGATGGTTGGGTTCCTGCTGGTTCCGCCGATCATATTGTGCAGGGTGGACTGTGTGATGCCTGAAACGGTCCCGAGCTTGTTGAGGGTGATGTTTTTTTCCATACACAGTTCTTCGATTCTGTCCGCCACTGCTTCCCCGATTGTCATAAACATCCTCCTAACTATAAATAGTTAATATTAGTTTATCGACTAATCGGTGAAATGATTACCTATATATAGTTGGCTTTTCGATGATTTTCAGATATAACTATAAATAGGCTATTTGATTGGAGGGCGGA
This sequence comes from Bacillota bacterium, assembly GCA_023394255.1. Taxonomy (GTDB): domain Bacteria; phylum Bacillota; class Clostridia; order Oscillospirales; family Ruminococcaceae; genus Anaerotruncus. The sequence continues at coordinate 2,797 of JAEXAZ010000151.1, forward strand.
TAAAATGCCGGATTATCGAAAGATGTATTTTCAGCTTGCGGCTAAAGTAGCCGATGCCGCTGAGTTTCTGATTGAAGCGCAGCAGCAGGGAGAAAATGACTATATTGAAGAAAAAGATGCGGTAGTAAAACTGGCAGAAACAGGGAAAGTTAAAGCAGATGATAACATTTAGCTTTTGTTATTTTGCAAGGAATCCGATCTTCTTGTGCACCTTATCGAGCGTTCGCTGTGAAAAGGCTTCCGCCTTTGCGGCGCCATCCCGGTAACAGGTTTCCAGATAGTCCTTATTTTTCATCAGCTCGTCGAACCGTTCGCGGACAGGCCGCAGTTCTTCCACAACGGCCTCGCCCACCGCAACTTTAAAATCGCCGTAGCCCTTTCCGGCGAACTCCTGCTCGATTTCTTCAAAGCCTTTTCCGGTAACGGCGCTGTAGATGGACATGAGGTTGTTGATTCCGTCCTTGCCTTCCCGGTAAGCAACCACGGCCTCGGAATCGGTGACGGCGGATTTAAACTTTTTGATGATCGTTTCGGGTTTATCCAGAATCGCGATGCATGCCTTGGGATTCTCATCGGATTTGGACATCTTTTTGGTGGGGTCCTGCAAGGACATGACCTTTGCAGCCAGTTTGGGAATATAGCCGTCCGGCAGTGTAAAGGTGTTGCCATACACACTGTTAAACCGCTGCGCCACGTTGCGCGCAAGCTCCAGATGCTGCTTTTGGTCGATGCCTACCGGAACCAGATCGGCCTGGTAGAGCAGGATATCGGCCGCCATCAGAACGGGGTAGGTAAACAGGCCCGCATTGATGTCTTCCGGGTGCTTCGCACTTTTATCCTTGAACTGTGTCATCCGGCTCAGTTCGCCGAACTGGCAGAAACAGCTCAGCACCCAGGACAGCTCCGCATGTGTTTTCACATGGCTCTGGATAAACGCAACCGATTTTTGGGGGTCGATGCCGCAGGCGAGCAGCAGCGCGTAAGCGGCAAGCGTGTTTTCCCGCAAAGACTTTGGGTCCTGACGGACTGTGATTGCGTGCATATTGACAATTGAATAGTAACAGAAATATTCGTCCTGTAAAGGCCCCCAGTTTTTCACAGCGCCCAGATAATTGCCCAGTGTGAACGTGCCTGTGGGCTGTATTCCGGAGAAGATAATTTTTTTGCGTGTCGATTGTGCGGCTTCTGCCATTCCTATCAAATCCTTTGACGGTATTTTAAAGTTGCGCGAATCAATAAAGTTCCCGGAGCAGTTCCCCGAGAATGGAGACGCCTCTGACAATCGCCTCGTCGGCCGGCGTCGAAAAGTTCATGCGGAACGAGCGGCAGGGGGCCTTTTCATCCGCTAAAAAAGCGATTCCGGGAACTACCGCGACGTTGCGCTGTGCGGCAATCCGGCAGAATTCCAGCATGTCCGCGCCTTCCGGCAGCGTGCACCACAGGAACAATCCGCCTTCCGGCTCTGTATGCGCAACGGAAGCGGGGAATTCGCGGGCTATGCAGTCCAGCATCAGCTTGCTTTTTCTGCGGTAGATTTCCGCGATCTTGGCAATGTGCGCTTCAACATCAGTTTTGGTCAAAAATTGCTCGATAATCATCTGCGCGAGCATGTTGGTGTGCACATCCTCGCACTGTTTGCCGACCGTCATTTTCGCAATCAGGGGCTGGGGAGCCAACGCAAAGCCGACCCGCATGCCCGGCGCGACAATTTTGGAAAAGCTGCCGATATAAATGACGATACCGTCCTCGTCGAACGATTTGATCGAAGGAATCGGTGTCCCCGAAAAGCGAAGATCGCCGTATGGGTTATCCTCAAGAATGATTACATTGTGCTTTTTGCAGATGCGATAGATTTCACGGCGCTTTTCCTCCGAGGTCGTAATGCCCATCGGATTCTGGAAGTTCGGAATCGTATAGAACAGGCGGACATTCCGGTTTTCCACAATCGCCTGTTCCAGCCTGGCGGTGTCGACGCCGTCCGATTCCATTTCCACGCCCACAAGATTGCAGTTATAAGAGCGGAAGCAGTTCAGGCACCCGATAAACGACGGGTCTTCGCAGAGCACGGTGTCCCCCTCGTTGACGAGCACCTTGCAGGCAAGGTCGGCGCCCTGCTGGGCGCCGGAGAGGATGATCAGCCCGTTCTCGCGGACAGGGATTTGATAGTGGTTCGCAACCATGGACCTGACCGCGTCCCGCAGCGGGGAATACCCCTCGGTGATGGAATACTGGAGGGCGTCGATTGGGCGTTCGGCCAGAATTTCACCGGCTATGCGCGCGACGTCCTGCACCGGGAACGCGTCCGGCGCGGGATTGCCCGCCGCAAACGGGATAACGTCGGGATTGGAGGTGGCTTTCAAAATTTCGCGCACTAAAGAGGGCTGAAGATTTGCGATCCTGTCGGAGAAATGATAAGTCATTCGGAATGGTCCTTTCTGCCGGGAGCAAAAATTTTATGAAACGATGCGTCCGCGTAAAAGCGTCGCCGCATATTTATACGTTAAAAAATATTTTATCATATGTCGGCCGGTTTTTCAATGTCCGGGGCTTGTTTTTTGCGGCACATAAAGTGTTTGGAAGGCCAAAAAGGAAATCGGACGGATTTCGTTTTTTGTCGGATTCAGTCCGACCGTTCGGAAAGGGTCAAAATACGACAACCGATTCTGACAGAATATGCATAAAGTAATATCTACAATAGTTCATACGGACAGGATAATCTTTAATGATATGAGGGGCGGCGGAGATTTATGCAAAATCGGACAACCATCCGCGAAATGACGTTTGGGGAGCGGATTTTACAGGAACTGAGAGCACACAGGCTGATTGTGGAATATCTGGCTTACCTGGTGACCGGTTTTATCTCCGCAAACGCCTTTGTGCTTGGCGGACTGGCTCCGTTTGGCGTGGCTTTTGCGGCGTCGGCAAAAGAAAAATATCATGCCGCCGCGACGCTCGGCGCCACTTTAGGGTACATG
>JAEXAZ010000158.1 GCA_023394255.1 Bacillota bacterium
TGCTACCAATGACACATCGGAAGGAAGAAAGAAAAACCGGCGTGTTGATATGATGATTATCAGTACGGAGAGCAACATGACCGATGAGGAGATTTTAAAAACTTTGCTTGCCGGAACATTCGATGAAAGCAAATATCCGGAGGTGGGAAGCAGCAAGGACATTCTGGTGCCGCCGGAGGGGATATCATCCGAAGACACGCAGGAAACGAGCACCCCGCCGCCCCGGGATACCGCATCCAGTGAGGCAGGCCAATACGGCGCGTTGGCTCCGGTGGACAGCAAGGAACCTTATAGTTCCGAGGGGAATGAGATCATTGTCCCCTTTGAAGATACATAGCCGCGCATCTGCCACAAATTCAGCGGTGAAAAAGGAGTGAATTTAGAAAAATGGCAGAGAAACTATCACAGGGACAGATAGATGCGCTGCTAAAACGCATAAATTCTGGCGATGAGACTGTCGAAGTCGAAACACAAAAACAGGTGAAGGAATATGACTTTAAGTCTCCTAAGAAATTTACAAAAGAGCAGTTAAAGACACTCGACGGTTTGCACGAAAACTTTTCCCGGCTGCTTTCCTCATATTTCTCCGGTCTGCTTCGCGTTTTTTGCGAAGTGACTGTCCTGCAGATTGAAGAGCAGCGTTATTTTGAATACAGCAATGCACTGCCGGACAATGCGTTAATCGGAATGATCGATTTGAGGCCGGCAAACAAGCAGTATAACGACGCTACTTTAATTATGGACATGTCTACGACGATTGGCTATTTTATGGTGGACCGGCTGCTGGGAGGTTCCGGGGAAGGTTACAATCTGAACCGGGATTATACGGATATTGAGATCGAGATCTTAAAAAATGTGCTTCAGAAGATCTCAAGGCATCTTCAGGAGGCATGGTGCAATTATATCGAGGTTGAAACAAGCCTCTCCAGCATCGAAACAAATTCCCGGCTGCTTCAGGCGCTGGCTCCTGAGGATATTGTGGTAATTGTGGCGCTGAATATGAAGATCAAGAACCTCAACGGCGGAATCAGCCTGTGTATTCCGGCTGTGAATCTTGAGGAAATGATCAATAATTTCAGCGTCAAATATGCGCGAATATCGAAACGGCAAAAACCTGAACACGAAGAGGCCAAGCGGACAATGATTTTTGAAAGGCTTACAGACACAGATTTGGAAATCAAAGCGGTACTGGATAATTTCCAGCTGAATCTGAGCGATGTGCTGCATCTGCAGCCGTCGGATGTAATTCCTTTGAATAAAAGTATTAACAGCGATATCAGCATTATTGTTGATGAGGTTCCCTGGTATAGCGCCAAGCTTGGAGAAGTGAAAATGAAGAAAGCGGTCAAGCTCAATGAGTTGATCAGTTGATCTGGAGGAGTGATTATGGGGATGGATTATGAGCAGCGGGTGGTTGATCCTGCGGTGGCCCTTTCCAGCGAGGAAATCGATGCAATTGGAGAAATCCTGAATATCAGCATGGGCTCCGCGGCAACTGCCATATCCACAATGCTGGACAGACAGGTAATTATCACCACGCCAAATGTAAAAGAGCAGAAGTTTCAGGAAGTCGACTACAAGGCTTTGGAACCGGCGCTTCTTGTGAAGATCGAATACATAGAGGGCATTACCGGTTCAAATGTCATGATGTTTCGTCAGGCGGATATGCAGGTCATTCTGAACCTTCTCATGGGAAATGAGGAATCGTCTGATAATTTCGCGTTTGATGAGTTGAGCATGAGCGCCGCCTGTGAGGTGATGAACCAGATGATGGGGGCATCGGCGACCGCTCTTTCGGAGTTTTTGGGAAAAACCATCAATATCTCCACACCAACCGCTTCTGTATCGGATAATGAGCACGCGCTGGAACTGAACATTCAGGAAGACGAAAAAGTGGTTACTGTTTCGTTTAATTTGGATATCAAGGATGTCATGAACAGCGATTTTATCAGCATCATGCCCATTGGCCTGGTAAAAATGATCGTCAGCCAGGTGATGGGCGATGTTGCTGAGGACCAGGCTCCGGTGCAGCAGGAAACTGAGAGCGGTGCAACCCCGGAGCAGCAGGCGCCGAATCTGCAGCAGGCGCCGAACGTGCAGCAGGCGCCGAACATACAGCAGGTGCCGAACATACAGCAGGCGCCGAACATACAGCAGGCGCCGAATCTGCAGCAGGCGCCGAACATGCAGCAGGCGCCGAACATGCAGCAGGCACCGAATCTGCAGCAGGCACCGAATCTGCAGCAGACGCCAAATCTGCAGCAGACGCCGAACACGCAGCAGATGCCGTCATATATGCCTCCGGAATGGCAGCAGCAGTATATGATGATGGGACAGCAGATGCCATACCCGCCTTATGCATATCCCTATCCACCGATGATGCCACCGCAGAATGTTCCTTCTCCTGCCGGCCAGCAAAGCAATGTGATTAAGCAGGCGCAGGCCGTACATGTGCAGTCCGCGCAATTCCCGAATTTTACAAACCAGGCGATGCCGGGGCTTTCGGCACCTGTCAATCATGCCAATATGGGGCTGATGATGAATGTACCGCTCAGCGTCACAGTTGAAATCGGGAAAACCAAGCGTAAAATTCGTGATATCATGGAGTTTTCACAAGGCACGGTAATTGAGTTGGAAAAGCAGGCAGGCGCCCCGGTCGACATTGTTGTAAATGGGCAGTTGATTGCACGCGGAGACGTAGTGGTCATTGATGACAATTTTGGTGTCAGGGTAACAGAGATTGTGGGCACCAAAGAACTCATGGATGCAATCGACAGCAATGCATAAGCGCTTTATAATAATAACTTTTGCTATATGAAGGAGAATTTCAATGGACAAGAAAATCATGATTGTGGACGACGCTGCTTTTATGAGAATGACGATCAAAAACTGCCTTTCTAAAGCCGGGTATGCTAATCTGATTGAAGCCGGGGACGGACAGCAGGCGGTGGATGCCTATCAGAATGAAAAACCCGATTTGGTCATTATGGATATTACCATGCCGAATTTGGACGGTATTCAGGCGCTGCAGGCAATTAAAGCATCAGACCCCGACGCGAGGGTGGTAATGTGTTCGGCAATGGGGCAGGAATCCATGGTCGTGGACGCAATCCATCTTGGCGCTTTGGATTTCATTGTGAAACCTTTTAAGCCGGACCGGATTTTGCAGACTGTAGGCAAAATTCTTGGATAATCAATTGATCGCAGGGAGGAGGGCAGGCGTTTGAAAGAATGGCTGGATGCGGCGGGTTGGATTGTCGCACTGTTGATTACATTTGCGCTTGTGGTGATTTGTGCTTATTATGCCACCCGGCTGCTGGGCAAGCGATATGGCGTTCAAAGCTCCGGCAGCGGCCTCATCTCGGTTCTTGACCGTTCCTATGTGGGGCAGGACCGCCAGCTTCTGGTGGTAAAGGTCGCCGACAAAACCATTTTAATTGGCGTTACGGCGAGCCATATTGAAAAGCTATGTGACTTAGACTCGGAAAAACTGCCCTCTTTGCCCGTAAAAACACAGGAGGCCAATTTTGCGGAGCTGCTGAAAGGCTTTATAACAAAGGGCCGGAACAGTGAAAAAAGAGAGGAAGACGAGGCAAACCAATGAGAAATGCGGATGTTCGAAAAGCTTCATTAAAAAAATATCTGCTGATTTTTATCATCTCGGGAATTGTCACAATTTTATTATTTGGATTTTGTTTTTCACTGCGGGCACAGGCCGCTCCGGCAATCACCATTGATTTGGATTCCGGTACAACAGGAGAGGGTTCGTTCGGGCCGCTGGAAATGCTTTTCCTGATGGCAATTCTAGCCCTGGCGCCGTCGATCCTGATTATGATGACCAGCTTTACCCGGATTGTCATTGTACTGTCCTTCCTGCGCAGTGCGCTGGGGACTCAGCAGTCTCCCCCAAACCAGGTCCTGATTGGCTTAGCGCTGTTTTTAACCCTGTTCATCATGCAGCCGGTTCTGCAACAGATCAACGAAGACGCTTATACCCCGTATAAGCAGGGGCTGATCGACCAGCAGACCGCTGTGGAAAATGCCGTGAAACCAATGAAACAGTTTATGCTCCGCCAGACAAAACAGAAAGACCTCAGCCTGTTTTTGTCCATATCCGGCGAGGAAGAGAACCTCGAGCAATTGGAGGCTCAGTCAGAAGATCAGACGATGGAAAATCTTGAACAGCTGAGTTTAAGTGTGGTTGTACCTGCTTTTGTCACAAGCGAGCTGACACGCGCTTTTACGATCGGTTTTTTACTGTTTATTCCGTTCCTGATCATTGACATGGTCGTTTCCAGCACACTGATGTCGATGGGAATGGTGATGCTGCCGCCGTCCATGATCGCGCTGCCCTTTAAGATTATGATGTTTGTTTTGGTGGATGGCTGGAATCTTCTGCTGGGAACACTGGCACAGGGATTCCGATGATGTTGGCCTTATGGTCCGGCGATTAGAAAGGGAGAAATGTTATGACGCAGGGTGAAGTGCTGGGGGTTTTTCAGGAAGCAATGCTGGTTGCGATTAAATTGGCGGCTCCTCTGCTGATTGTCAGCATCGTGGTTGGATTGATCATCGCCATCTTTCAGGCCGCCACACAAATTCATGAGCAGACGCTTACGTTTGTTCCTAAAATTTTGGTAATCGCGCTGATGTTAATCGGATTGGGCTCATGGATGATTACAATTCTGACCGATTTTGTCAATCAGCTGTTTACCATGATGGCAACGATATAACGCGCCATGTGGGTTCTTTCATTTGAAAATATTACGGCATACATATTGGTATTTGTCAGAATGGCGGGGATGATCGCGCTGAACCCGCTGCTTTCCCGCAGAAATATTACCACCCAGGTCCGCATGGGCCTCGTATTGGGAATGGCGCTTCTGATCGCGCCCGGTGTGGATAAAACGGCTTTGGCGGTGACAAACACATTCGGCCTGATCATGTCCATGGGGCGGGAACTGTTTGTCGGCTTCGTCTTATCCTATGTTTTTGGTGTTTTCTATTATCTCCTGTTTTTTGCCGGAGATCTGATGGATGTTCAGTTTGGACTTTCCATGGCGAAGGTATTTGACCCTGGCACGAATATCCAGATGTCTGTATCCGGCAATATCCTCAGCCTGTTTTTCATTTTTTATGTTTTTGCAACCGACAGCCACCTGTTGCTGATTAACTTGTTTGCGTCGTCCTATGAAATCCTGCCGGTCGGGGTGCAGAGCATCAATTTAGATATCTCCGGTTTTGCAATTACCCTGTTCGCCACGGCGATGTCGCTGGTCATCAGGCTGACGCTTCCCTTTATTGCCGTGGAGTTCATTGTTGAAATGGCGATGGGAATCCTGATGAAGCTGATCCCCCAGATTCATGTGTTTGTCCTGAACATCCAGCTAAAGCTTTTAATTGCTCTTTTCATGCTGCTCGTTTTTGCGCAGCCTGTCGCCGATTTTATGGACCGCTATGTATCCATCATGTTCAGAAACATGCAGCAGGCGCTGACTGCGCTGGCCGGGTGACAGCAAATGATTCTTTGTGGAAAAGGGGGGATGATGCTTGGCCGGTGAAAAGACAGAAAAAGCAACACCCAAACGAAAACAGGACGAACGGAAAAAGGGCAATGTTTTTCTGAGCCATGAGGTTGTCAGTGTTTTTTCCCTGCTGGTGATGTTTTATTCGTTTAAACTGTTTGCCCCTCATTTCATTCAAACGATTGAGCTGAACATCAGCGGCTTTATCACCTTGGCGGCGACTATGGACACCGTGACGGCTTCCGATATGCAGAAATTTTTTATTGACGGCTGTATCACGTTCGGAATTACCGCGTTGCCCCTGCTGATTGTCGGTTCGCTTGCAACGATTATTTTTACAGGCGCGCAGACAAGGTTTCTGTTTTCCTCCAAGCTGCTTGAATTTAAGGGCAGCCGCATGAACCCCCTCAATGGGCTGAAAAAAATGTTCTCCCTGCGCGGCCTGGTCGAGCTGACGAAATCGATTGTCAAAATCGTTGTGCTGAGTGTCATCCTCTACCAGGAGTTTAAAAAGCAGATCCCGCTTATTCCGCGTTTAATGGATATGTCGGTGCAGCAGTCGGTTGTACAGGTAGGCGTTATCATTCTGAACATTGTAAAATCGGCGGCAATCATGTTTATCTTCCTCGCGCTTTTCGATTATTTTTATCAGTGGTGGGACTATGAAAAAAATCTCCGCATGAGCAAGCAGGAAATCAAGGAGGAATATAAGCAGACAGAAGGTGACCCGCAGATTAAGGGCAAAATCAAGGAACGCCAGCAGCAGCAGGCGCGCAGGCGCATGATGCAGGCGGTTCCCAGCGCGGATGTGGTAATCAGAAACCCAACGCATTTCGCGGTCGCAATCCGCTATGACGCCCAGAAGAACCGCGCTCCGATCGTGGTTGCGAAAGGCGCAGATCTGATCGCACTTAAAATTGTCGAAATAGCAGAGCAAAACGGCGTGACTGTGATGGAAAACAGGCCGCTTGCAAGAGGCCTTTATGAAACGGTGGATCTGGACCAGGAGATACCCGATCAGTTTTATCAGCCGGTTGCCGAAGTGCTCGCTTTTGTATACAGCCTGAAGAAAAAGGATTTGAAACAGTGAAAGTATTTAATAATGCTGTGTCGGCGTTTGTGATCGGCGTTATATTCCTGCTGATCATACCGCTTCCCACATGGGCTTTGGACCTGATGTTCATATTGAATCTGTCGATTTCGTTTATCATCCTGCTTACAACCATGTATATCAAGGAGTCGCTGGAATTTTCCATTTTCCCTTCCCTGCTTCTGATTACAACGTTGTTCAGGCTGGGCTTAAATGTATCCTCCACAAGAAAAATTCTTACGAACCATGGCAACGCCGGGCAGGTTATCCGCACATTCGGCGCGTTTGTAATTCAGGGCAACGTCATCGTAGGGCTTGTAATCTTCCTGATCATTGTTTTGGTGCAGTTTATCGTCATTACAAAAGGCTCTGAACGTGTGGCGGAAGTATCGGCCCGCTTCACACTGGACGCGATGCCCGGTAAACAGATGGCGATCGACGCGGATTTGAGTTCCGGCCTGATTGATGAACAGCAGGCAAGGGACCGCCGCTCCAAGATCCAGCGGGAGGCCGATTTCTTCGGTTCCATGGACGGTGCCTCCAAGTTTGTAAAAGGCGACGCCATTATGTCCATTATCGTTACCTTTATCAACCTCATCGGCGGCGTGATTGTCGGGTTCATCAACGGTGACGGCACATTTCAGGAAATCATGAACATCTATTCCACCGCTACGGTTGGAGACGGCCTGATGTCCCAGATTCCTGCGCTGTTGATTTCGGTGGCAACCGGTATGATTGTAACAAGATCCGCTTCGGAGTCCAACCTGAACAATGATGTCGCCAAACAGTTCCTGTCCCAGCCGGTCGTGCTGATCATGGCTTCTCTGGCCCTTGCCTCACTGACTTTAATCGGATTCCCTCCGATGCAGGTGCTGTCAGTTTCTATCAGCTTGTTTGTCCTTGGCGTCATTCTTCTCCGGCAGACAAAGCCGCAGCTCCAGACTGAGGAGGGGCTTGCGCCTACGGAAGAAATAACCAGCGAGGCATCTTTTTATAAAAACATCGACAATGTTTACGGCCTTCTCAACGTGGAACAGATTGAAATGGAATTTGGATACAGTCTGATTCCGCTGGTTGATGAAGGGAGCGGCGGAAGTTTTATCGACCGCGTTGTAATGTTCCGTAAGCAGTTTGCGCTGGAAATGGGTATGGTTGTACCGTCCGTCCGCCTGAAAGACAGCGGGCAGCTGAATCCAAACCAGTATGCAATCAAGTTTAAAGGGGAACAGGTTGCCCAGGGAGATATTCTGGTGGACCACTACCTTGCGCTTGCGCCCTCCGACCTTGAGGACACCGTGGAAGGGATAGAAACCGTGGAACCCGCGTTCGGCATTCCGGCAAAATGGATCAGCGAAGATAAAAAGATCAAAGCCGAACTTGCGGGCTATACGCTCATAGACCCGACTTCCGTGATCATTACACACCTCTCCGAGGTCATCAAAAAGCATGCGTATGAGCTGCTTACCCGTCAGGAGGTCAACAATATGCTGGCCAACCTGAAGAAGACCAACGAGATGATCGTCAATGATACCATTTCGGCGATCGTTTCAGTGGGCGAGCTGCAGAAGGTGCTCTGCAACCTGCTGCGGGAAAGCATTCCTGTCCGGGATCTGGAGACCATTCTGGAAACGCTGGCCGATTATGGCACGACCGTCAAGGACAGCGACATGCTTACCGAATATGTGCGCCAGTCGCTGAAGCGCACCATCTCCCATAGGTTTGCGGAGGCAGGCCAGCTCAAGGTGATCAGTCTGGACGCGAATGTGGAAAATACCATTATGGCTTCTGTAAAGAAGGTGGAAAACGGGTCTTATCTGGCGCTTGACCCAAAGACCATCCAGAGCATCATTTCCGTAACCAGCAGGGAAATCGATAAAATTAAGGATTTGGTCCAGGTCCCGATCATTTTGACATCCCCCATTGTGCGCATTTATTTTAAAAAGCTGGTGGACCAGTTTTATCCGGACACGGTAGTTCTGTCCTTTAATGAAATAGATACCAACATACAAATTCAGGCACTGGGCAGTATTGCAATCTCATAAGGTTTCGGGTGGAAAGGAGGGCTTATGGAGTTGAACACGGTGACCGAAGAAGGCGTGACAATTGAAAACCCTGAAGCCCTGATGCTTCGTTATAAGGAAACGAGGGATGTTCAGACCCGCAATCAGCTGGTGATGCACTACAGTTTCATTGCGAAAACTGTGGCAATACAGATGCGGGGGATTTCTGCAAACTACGCGCAGATCGAAGATATTGTCAACCAGGGCATCATCACGTTAATCGATTGTGTGGAGAAATTTGATCCGTCCAAGGGGATTCAGTTTAAAAGCTACGCATTTATGCGGGTGCGGGGAGCGGTGATTGATTTCGTGCGAAAGCAGGACTGGTTCCCGCGCAGGGTGCGCATGGCGGCAAAGAATGTTTCCGCCGCCCATGACAAGCTCTGCAACGAACTGATGCGGGAACCCACGATGCAGGAGATGGCGGATTACCTGGAAGTCCCTCTGGAAGTGCTCAACAGAAATTTCGGTGAAATTTCCAATTCCGTTATGCTTTCGTTTGAAGGAATTATTCAGAATATTTACCAGGGCGGGAATGTGCTCAGCGATTATCTGGATGAAAATTTCGTCCCTGAAAACAGCATTTTCAAGCAGGAGCTGCATGATACGCTGCAGGCGGAAATTGAAGCGCTTTCCGAGCGGGAACGCCTGGTGATCACGCTCTATTACTACGAACATTTGAAGCTTTCAGACATTGCAAAGATTCTGAAGGTCAGCGACCAAAGGGTTTCGCAGATCAATTCTAAAGCGGTGATGAAGCTCAAAAATAAAATGGAAAGATATATGAAAGGATGAGTTGCAATGCTGGAAGGCTTTTATACGGCGGCGTCCGGGATGATGATGCAGCAGAGGACCCTGAATACGATCACCAATAATATCACCAATGTCAGAACGCCCGGGTTCCGTGCGGAGCGTGTCGTCGCGACCACCTTTGAACATGAACTTCTTACGCGTATGGAGGCGGGCGATACGGGCGTTGTCGGTACGGGGGCGCCTGTCCGGATTGTGGACGACGTTTTCACCATCACCGACGCGTCACTGCTGGAAGAGACCGGACGGCCGTTCGATCTGGCAATCAACGGGGAAGGCTATTTCAATATTCAGGGAGCGGAAGAAGAGCAGACGTTTTTCACCCGCAATGGGCATTTCGATGTGGATGAAGAGGGATTTCTGGTCCTGAAAGGCGCGGGCCGGGTCCTTGGCGAAGACGGCGAAATCGAGGTCGGCGGTTCTAATTTTACTGTCAATGAAGATGGGGAAGTTTACGATGAAAGGGACCGGCTGATTGACCGCCTGCTGGTTACCGTCCCCGGACAGGATGTGCAGCTGGAAAAATATACGAACGGGCTTTATACCGTCGCTGACGGCGGAGAGATGGTGCCCGCCGAAAACGGGACAGTCAGACAGGGAATATTGGAACGGTCCAATGTGGATATCAACAGGGAGTATACGCTTGCTATGGAAGCACAGAGGGCTTTCCAGTCATGCAGCCAGGCGATTAAAATCGTGGATCAGATGAATCAGAAAAGTGTTACACAGATTGCGAGCTTATAATACAGGGGGAGGCAGACAGTTATGAATATTGCGTTTTACAGCGGGGCTTCCGGATTGGTGGCATTCCAGCAGGATTTGGATAATCTTTCGCATAACATGGCCAACGTCAATACGAACGGTTATAAGGCAACCAGAACGAATTTCAGCGACCTGCTTTATACCCGGATGGATGTAAACGAAGAGGAAAAGCCCCTGACAGGCCACGGCGTCAAAGCCGCTGACCAGGATCTCATGTATTCTCAGGGTACGCCCGTATCTACGAATAACCAGTTGGACTTTGCCCTGATCGGGGATGGTTTTTTCGCTGTCGAACGCGACGACCATACCGAATATACGCGCAACGGGGCGTTCCGCATCAGTATGGAAGGGAATAACGGCTATCTTGTCTCTTCGGACGGCGGATACATCCTGGACGCAAAGGGAAAACGAATGAAACTGGATCGCGAGGATAAAAACAGCCCGTTGGATTTGGACGGCATCAGGGAAGAAATCGGCGTATATCAGTTTGATAATCCGTATGGGCTGCAGCAGACCGAGAACAGCTGTTTTCTGGAAACAGCGACTTCCGGGGAAGCAACGGCGTTAAACGCGAAACGGAATGCCGAACTGCCCTATAGCCTGGTGCAGAACGCGCTGGAAAGTTCTAATGTAGATCTTGCGCAGGAGATGGTGGATGTGATCATCACCCAGAAGGCATTCCAGTTCAGCGCCAAAATGGTGCAGACTGCCGATTCGGTGGAAGAGATCATAAATAACTTAAGATAATGAAGGGAAGATGTGTTTATGCCCTTAAACTCATATAACGACTTGAACGACATCCAAATGGATGTTCTGCGTGAAATCGGAAACATCGGCTCCGGGAACGCGGCAACGTCCCTTTCCAACATGCTTATGCGGCCGGTGGGGATCAATGTACCGCAGATCAGGATATTGGATTACAATCAGGTCGTTACGGCTTTGGGCGGCCCTGAAACAATGATCGTCGGGCTTTTGCTGTCGCTGAGCGGGGATGTCACGGGCATGATGATGTTTCTGCTGCAAAAGGATTTTGCCCATATGACGCTGAACGCGCTGCTTGGGCAGGCGTTTAATGATTTTAGTGAAGTTGATGAGATGGGATACTCCGCTATGACAGAGGTCGCCAATATTATGGCCGCCTCTTATGTCAATGCGGTTTCCACATTGACGGGATTGAACATCAATATTTCGGTTCCCGATATCTGTATCGATATGGCTGGGGCGATCCTGAGCGTTCCTGCGATTCATTACGCCAATATCAGTGATAAGATTATCTTCATTGAAGATGAATTCAGCAGTCAGGAGGAAAATGCAATCAGCCATATCCTGATGATTCCAGACGTGGAATCTCTGCAAAAAATAATGACAAATCTGGGGATAGAAATATGAACACCGTAACCGTCGGAATTTCGGACTTAAACATTGTGAAAGCACCGGACGTGTTGGTAACTTATGCGTTGGGTTCCTGCGTGGGGATTTGTTTATATGACCCGGTTGCGAAGATTGCCGGACTTTCCCACATTATGCTGCCGTCTGTTTCCCAAATGCCAGGGGCGCGGGATTCCTATAAATTTGCGGATACCGCGATTGTGATATTGGTGAAGAAGATGACTGAGCTGGGGGCGCGCAGCGTCAGGATGAAAGCCAAAATTGCCGGGGGCGCCCAAATGTTTGCGGCATTGTCCAATTCGTCCATTGCAAATATCGGACAGAGGAATGTAACGGCGGTGAAAAACACGCTTGCACAGCTGAATATTCCGATTATAGCGGAAGACACCGGGAAAAATTATGGCCGGACACTCTATTTTAACGCGGACACGGGCTTAATGCAGATCAAATCAGGCATACACGGGGAATGGGTCTGGTAGCCGCAAACCCGCGGCAGTTGATTTTTTAATTTTGGCACGTAATTTCAGACATAAAATTATTGGCGGAGAGGAGCGGTATTATGGAAAAGAAGCCTTTGGAAAACCAGCAGCAGGACCCGGCGCCGGACTCGGTATTGTTTCGCTTATGGAGTCATTTTAAAGACAAAAAATCTGAAACCGATCAGGCAGTATCTCCCGAAAATGATCAAACGTCTTCCCAGGATTCCGGACAGGATTTGACGCCGGACGCCAGCGATACCGCTCTTCAGGATGAAACGGCAGCTTCTGGTTCCGTTCTGCCGGAACAGGGCGGCCCTGTTCTAAAGCCGCCGGAGGAAGAAGCCGGCACGCGGAAAGCCCCCGAAGAAAGCGGGCAGGGTACTGCTGATGGTGTGCTTCCGGAAGGGACGGAACAGGTCCAGGAGGAAGCGGAGGAGCCGCCTCCCGCGATTGACGCAAGCCTTCAGCTGAACATTTCAAAAGATGCCATGACAGCAACCGGGGTGGCATTTCCCCCGGAAAACGGCGGTGCAGACATTACGGAGGAGTTTGTCCACCAGACTCTGCTGGAAAAAGGGATCAAGGAAGAATTTTTCGCTTCGGGGATTAAAATGCTGTGCACTTTCAAGCTTTATCAAAAATCTGCTGTGCTTGCCAATGGTGTGCCGGCGGTAAATGGGAAAGACGGCTACATTGAAGAACTATTCAGCAGGGACACTGATATCCATCTTGAAGCGGATGAAAACGATTCTATCAATTATAAAAACCTGAATAAACTGCGCATCGTAAAAAAAGGGACTGTTGTTTGCAAAATAATCCCTCCGGAACCACCGGTCGACGGGAAGAACCTGTATGGGGAAGTCGTTCAGGGGCATCCCGGAAAACAAATGAAAATCCATCCGGGAAAGAACATGGTATTGTCGGAAGATGAAACGGAACTGACTGCTGCCTGCGATGGGAACCTTCGCTTTGCAGATGAAAAATTTTTCATTGAAGACGTTTTGCGTATTCCGGCCGATGTGGATAATGCCGTCGGCAATCTTAGCTTCTGCGGGGATATCGTCATAGATGGCGGTGTCCGGGAAGGATTTACGGTGCAGTCCGATAAGAATATTACGATCAAGGGGGCAGTCGAAGGGGCTTTTATCAACGCGAACGGCGATATCCTCCTGAATAAGGGAATGAACGGCATGGGCCGGGGATATCTGCGCGCGGGCGGGGATGTAAGGTGCAGGTTTTTGGAAAACTGTGCGGTTAATGCGGGGGGAACCGTTAAAGCCGAATCCATTATGAACTGCCGCATAACGTCTGACAATGAAGTGCTGGTAGAAGGCGGTAAAGGCGTGATCGTTGGAGGAATCTGTACGGCGCGCAATGCGATCAAAGCAAAAAATATCGGTTCTTCCGCTTATGTCGCAACGACCATCGTTTTGGGTGTGTCTCCAGA
>JAEXAZ010000200.1 GCA_023394255.1 Bacillota bacterium
ACATGGTGCTGGGTGCCGCATCCGCAGGCGTCCGTGCGATGACCTCCTCCTCGTCTCCGGGCATTTCCCTGAAAAGCGAGGGGATTTCCTATATTGCCGGTTCGGATCTGCCCTGTCTGATTATCAATGTCCAGCGCGGCGGCCCGGGACTTGGCGGCATCCAGCCGTCCCAGTCGGATTACTGGCAGGCCACCCGTGCTCCCGGCCATGGAGATCTGCATATTTTGGTATTTGCGCCGTCCACAATCCAGGAAATGGTGGACATGGTGTTTGACGCGTTTGAAAGCGCCGACCGCTATCGGATGCCCGCCATGATTCTTGCTGACGGAATGCTTGGGCAGATGATGGAGCCGGTTGTTTTCCCGGAGAAGAAAGTGGTCACTTTTGATAAAGAGTCCTGGGCAACCAACGGACATAAAAATCAGCGTCCTCATAATATTGTGAATTCCCTTTACTTGAAGGCAAACGAGCTGGAGCAGAAGGTGAAAGAACGTTTTGAGCGTTATGAAGTCATCAAGGCCAAAGAAGCCCGCGCCGAAGAATATCTGGTGGACGACGCGGAGCTGGTTGTAGTTGCTTATGGCGCGACCTCCCGTATTGCCAGAAGCGCAGTCAACAGCGCGAGGGCAAAAGGCATCAAAGCCGGCTTGATCCGTCCGCAGACCCTCTGGCCGTATCCGTCCGCCGTCATTGCAAAAGCGGCGCAGACCGCGAAGGCATTCCTGACGGTGGAAATGAGCATGGGGCAGATGGTGGACGATGTCCGGCTTGCCGTAAACGGCAAAGCGCCTGTGTCGTTCTTCGGCCATACCGGCGGCGTCATCCCGACGCCGGCGGAAGTGCTATCTGAAATTGAGAAATTAACAGGAGGTGACAGGTAATGGCAATTGTTTATCAAAGACCGCATGCGCTGTTGGATGTCCCAACCCATTACTGTCCCGGATGCACGCACGGCGTCATCCATAAGCTGGTGGCGGAAGTCATCGATGAGCTCGGCATCGAGGGAAACACCGTCGGCGTTGTGCCGGTAGGCTGCTCGGTGATGGCTTATGATTATTTCGCGTGCGATGCGGTGGAAGCTCCCCACGGGCGCGCCCCGGCGGTTGCAACCGGCCTGAAACGCGCGATCCCCACCAATGTGGTGTTTACCTATCAGGGCGACGGCGACCTTGCCGCGATCGGTACCGCCGAAACCGTCCATTCCGCTACCCGCGGCGAAAATATTACCGTCATCTTTGTAAATAACGGAATCTATGGCATGACCGGCGGCCAGATGGCTCCGACCACCCTTCCCGGCCAGGTTACCCAGACTACGCCTTACGGGCGCGATACGGATATCGCGGGGTATCCCATCCGCGTCTGTGAAATGCTGTCCACCCTGAGCGGCGTTGCTTACGCGGAGCGAGTGGCTGTGGACAGCGTGCCCAATATCAAAAAAGCAAAAGCGGCAATTAAAAAAGCGTTTACCGCACAGATCGAGGGAAAAGGGTTTTCCATTGTTGAAGTGCTTTCCACCTGCCCGACCAACTGGGGCTTCACGCCTGTCGAAGCGATTCAATGGCTGCGCGACAATATGATGCCCTATTATCCTCTTGGCGTTTATACGGACAGAACGCAGGAGGGGGTGAAGCACAATGCTTAACATGCTGTTAGCCGGTTTCGGCGGACAGGGCGTTTTGTTTGCGGGCAAAATTGTCGCTTATGCCGGTTTGATTGAAGACCAGTATGTATCCTGGCTGCCTTCCTATGGCCCGGAAATGAGGGGCGGCACCGCCAACTGCAGCGTCTGCCTCTCCGATCAGCCGATTGGTTCCCCGCTTGTGCTGACCCCTGACGTTTTAATTGCCATGAACCTGCCGTCCTATGACAAATTCATCGACAAAGTGGTTCCCGGCGGCATCGCGGTGATCGACAGTTCGTTAATTGATAAAAAATGCGAGCGTACAGACATCAAGAGCTTTTATGTTCCCGCCACGGAACTCGCCCAGACCGAAAATCTGCAGGGATTGGCGAACATCATCATCCTTGGAAAAGCGCTGGCCGAGACCAAGTTTGCTTCTGTCGAAACGGTGGAGCAGGCGATCCTCAAATGTGTCCCGCCCAAAAAACAGCACCTTGCAGAACCAAACCTTCGGGCGGTTCAGCTCGGTATGGGATTCTAAAACAGGCTGTCATAAAGACAGAGGGCGCTGCTGCCCCTCTGTCTTTTTTTGCCGTTCTATGATAAAATAAAGCCAATCAAAGTTGGGAATGAAGGTGGAGAGATGCTGCATCTGATTCTTGGGACAGCCGGAACCGGAAAGACGGCCCTGCTTTATGAGCAGATCCGGGACTGTGTAAAAGCCGGCGGAAAAGCGATCCTGCTGGTGCCCGAGCAGTCCTCGTTTGAGAGTGAAAAAGCACTTTACAGAAAGCTCGGCCCCAAGGACGCGCTGTCTGTGGAGGTGTTGAGCTTTACACGCCTCTGCGACCGGATTTTCCGCGAATACGGCGGGTTGGCGGGCGTTCATATGGAGGATACCGCAAAATATCTGTTGATGAGCGTGACCCTCGGAGAACTTGGAATGGGCGGGGGGCTCAAAATATATAACAAAAGCAGCGGAAATGCCGCCTTTGTTTCTACCGTCTGTGAAACAATCAGTGAGCTGAAGTCGGCGGGGACCACGCCTGAAACGCTGCGCGGCGCGGCAGCGGAAAGCGCAGACAAAGCCCTATCAGAGAAGCTGAAAGAGATTGCGCTGATTTTTGAAGCCTATCAGGCGGTCATTGACCGGGGATACAGCGACCCTGACGACAGCCTGCTACGCGCATGCAAAATGCTGGAAACCGAGCGATTTTTCCAGGGTTATCACGTGTTTGTCGATGGATTTATGGCGTTTATGGGGGCGGAGTGGAAGTTGCTTCGCCACATCCTGGCCGACAGCCCCGGGGTTACCGTTGCGCTAACCTGCGCGGGGCTGGACAGCGGGAGCAAAACCGCTGTTTTGGCGGCACCTTCCGCAACGGCCCGCCGGCTTGTAGAGGAGGCAAAACGCTGCGGAAGCCGTGTCGCGAAGCCGCTGGTGCTCGGACATGCCTACCGCTATCAGAACCCCGCGCTGGACTATCTTGCTTCGGAATACCCGAAGGAACAGCCATGCCCGTGTGATTTCCCCGCAGAGGGTGTAACCGCGGTTGCCTGCGAGGATGTCTATGACGAGCTGGAATATATCGGCGGACAGATTGCGCGGCTGGTTCAGGAACAGGGCTTCCGCTATCGGGAGATTGCGGTGATCGGACGGGATTTGAGCCGCTACCTGGTACCGCTGCAAACGGTGTTTTTCCGCTATGAAATTCCTTTTTTCACAGACCTGCGAACCGATATTCAGGTTTATCCTTTCGTAAACGGGCTGCTTTGCGCGCTGGACGCCGTGCGCAGCAATTTTGACTCGGAATATATGCTCTCGCTGGCCAAGCAGTGTATCACCGGGATTGGTGAAATGGAAGCCGGTATGCTCGAAAATTACTGCTTTGTCTGGAGCGTCACAGGAAAGGACTGGACCTCTGATTTTGTCAACCATCCGGACGGCATGGAGCAGACACTTTCGGAGGAGGATGCCGCGCGCCTTGCCGTTCTTAATACGGTGCGCAAAAAACTAATGGCTCCGCTGCTGCGCATGAAGAAACGGCTGGCGGACTGCGACGGGCGCGGATTTGCCGCGGCGGTATTTCAGTACCTGACAGATTGCGGCGCTGTGGAGAATTTGACGGACAGCGCACAGGAAATGCCCGAGGATGTGCAGAAACAGTTCCTCGATACCGGCGCGCAGGTGTGGGATGTGATGGTCGACTTGTTGGATGTGTTCGGTGGCGCGTTAAATGGTGTGCATATGCCGCTGTCCCGCCTGATTGATCTGTTCCGCATGAGTATTGCCACTGCGGATATCGGAACTTTGCCTCAAACGCTGGATCAGGTCATTGTGGGAACGGCGGACCGCATCCGCCCCAACGCGCCGAGGGCTGTATTTGTTATCGGCTTAAACGAGGGTGAATTTCCGCGCTGGTCTGTTCCGTCCGGCATTTTTTCGGTTTCCGAAAGAACGCTGCTCGGCAGATATGGCATTGATTTGCTGCAAACGCCGGAACGCGCCGCGCTGTTTGAACAGTATTTTACCTATTTTGCCATCACGCAGGCTTCTGAAAAGCTCTGGCTCACGTGTCCGCTGAAGGATACCGCCGGAAACGGGCTGACCCCTTCCGGCATCTTCCATCAGGCGGAGGAATTGCTGGGCTGCAAAATGACGCCCTCGACAGACGATCTTGACAGAATCCGCAACGAAAAGACCGCGTTCGACGTGATGACCAGACATTGGAGGGACCGTACGCCGCGCCAGCAGGCGCTCAGGCAGTTGTTCGCTTCCGGTTCCACGCAAAGGCTGCGGGAACTTGAGCGGTTCTGCGATACAAGAGAATTTCGCCTTTCAGGTCAAGATACGGCAAAGCGGCTGTTCGGCAGCGAAATCCGGATTTCCCCGTCGCGCGTGGAACGGTTTTATAACTGTCCGTTTTCTTATTTCTGCCAGTCGGGGCTGCAGCTGAACCCGCGCCGCAGGGCGGAATTCAACCCGATTGAATCCGGCTCTTTGATCCATCTCGTTTTGGAGCAGATGGTAAAAAAATACGGCGGAAGCGGGCTGGCTTCGCTCGATCAGCAGGCGATGCGGCAGGAAATCTCCCAAATGATCCGCAGCTATCTTGCCGAGCGGGTTGCCGACCTGGATGGAATGCCCGCCCGGTTTCAATACCTGTTCCAGAGGCTGGTCAATACACTGGTGAGGCTGCTGGAGCGGCTGGGGGAAGAATTCGCCCAGAGTGAATTCCAGCCGGCGGCATTTGAATTGCCAATCCGTGCGGACGCCCCAAACAAGCCGCTGGAGCTGTGCGCGCCGGATGGCAGCCGCATTCTGGTGGAAGGGGTTGTGGACCGGGTCGACCTGTTAACCAAGAACGGCACGCAATATATCCGCGTGGTGGATTATAAGTCGGGAATGAAAGAGTTTAAGCTTTCGGATGTCTACTACGGGTTAAACATGCAGATGCTGATTTATCTGTTTGCCCTCTGCGAAAACAGTTCGGAAAACGGCCAAAAGAGCATCCCCGCGGGGGTGCTTTACATGCCCGCGCGGGACAAGGTGCTGTCCGCCGAACGGCAGACGGATGAAAAAACGGCGCGGAACGCGCAGGGCAAACAGATGAAGATGAGCGGCATCCTTCTGGAAAACAGGGAGGTCCTTACCGCGATGGAGGCCGACCTTGCGGGCCTCTTTATTCCCGTAAAGACCAAAAAGGATGGGAGCTATGACGCAAATTCCTCGCTTGCCAACCTGTCGCAGATGGGGCAGATCAGGGAGCGGGTGGAAAGCCTTCTGTGTGGGATTGCCGGGCAACTGCACAGCGGGAAGATTGCCGCTGCGCCTGTGGACGGGGTTTCCCGCTATGCGCCCTGTTCATGGTGTGATTACCACGCGATCTGCGCCCATGAAGATGGCGACGCGGTGCGTAAGATTGCGGAATTGGACAGGGCGGCGGCACTGGAACTGATGGGAAAGGGTGAGACGGATGGCTGATAAGCAGTGGACGCCCCAGCAGAGTGACGCCATTACAGCGCGCGGTGGCACCGTACTGGTTTCCGCCGCCGCGGGCAGCGGAAAAACGGCGGTGCTTGTAGAACGCGTGGTCGGGCGGATTCTGGACCCGGAGAACCCCGTGGATGCCGACCGCCTTTTGGTGGTGACATTCTCCAACGCAGCCGCGCTGGAGATGAAACAGCGCATTATGTCCCGCGTCGCGGGCCTTTTTGCAGAGCACCCGGACGACGCGAATTTAAGGCGCCAGCAGCTCCTTTTAACGCGTGCACAGATCAGTACGATCCATTCGTTTTGCCTGGAGCTGATCCGCAGCAATTTCCAGCAGATCGGCATTTCCGCCAACATCCGCATTGCGGATGAGAAGGAGCTGGATATTCTCCGGATGGACTGCGCGAAGGAATCGGTCGAACGGTTCCACCGGCAGAATCAGAACGGCGATTTCGGCCGCCTGACGGAACTGCTCAGCTCCGGGAGGGACGACAGCAGGGTGTTTTCCACCCTGTTCCGACTTTACCAGTTCGTACGTTCGCATCCGTTTTATCTCGACTGGCTCGACCGCACCCTGCTTTTTTACGGCAGCGGCGTGCATGTGGCCGATTCCATCTGGGGAACCTGCATTCTCGATTACGCCGGCGACGCGCTTGACTATGCAATCGGGCTGACGCGGCAGGCACTTAATGTCATTGCGGGGGACGACAAGATGACCGCCGCCTATTACGACGCCTTTTCACATGATTTATTGCAGTTGGAGCAGTTGACATCGCTGACTTCCGCTCGCGACTGGGACGGGATATGCGGAAAGCTGGAGGTGTTCAGCTTCGATAAACTCGGCGCGCTCAGGGGGGAAGACCCGCGCAAAGAGACGGTGCAAGCCCTGCGCGCACGGGTAAAAACGATGGTGAAATCCCTGCGGGAAAAGCAGTTCTGCTCGACGGCGGAAGAATTTGCGGAGGACATGGCCTTTCTTCGCCCGCTCGTCAGCCTGCTGTTTGAACTGGTGAAAGACTTCGACCGCACTTTCACGGCAGCGAAACAGCAGAGAAATCTGATGGATTTTTCCGATATGGAGCATTACGCCATCGCACTGCTTGTGCGGCCCGCCGGCCCGGGATATGCGCCGACTCCTCTGGCACATTCCATCTCACAGCAGTATGAGGAAGTTTTAATCGACGAGTTTCAGGACACCAACGCGGCGCAGGAGATGATTTTCAAGTCGATTTCGCATAAGGAAAGCAACCTGTTCATGGTTGGGGACGTCAAACAAAGCATCTACCGGTTCCGTCAGGCCATGCCGGAGCTGTTTATGGAGAAGAAAAAAACCTATCTGCCTTATAACGGCTCCGATTTCCCCGCCAAAATCATTCTGGGAAAGAATTTCCGCAGTTCGCAGGAAATCACAGGTGGCATCAACTTTTTCTTTTCCCTTTTGATGAGCGAAAAAATCGGGGAGATTAATTATGATGAAGAGGAAGCGCTGATTGCGGGAGCACAGTTCCCCCAAGGAATCCAGAGAGGATGCAATATCTGCCTTTTGGACAGGAAAGATTATGCCGGAGAGCAGGATAAAACCGCAATAGAGGCTGATTTTGTAGCGGATAAAATCGCGGGGCTGCTGGAAAGCCGCCGACAGGTTACGCAGGACGGCAAATTTCGTGATATACGCCCCTCCGACATCTGCGTTTTGCTTCGTTCTCCCGCCGGAAAAGCACAGGCGTATGTAAACGCGCTGAACGAAAGGAATGTACCGGTCTGGGCGGAACCGAAAAGCGGTTTCCTCGGAACAAAGGAAATCGCACCGGTCGTGGCGCTGCTGCGTGTCATCGGGAATCCGCTTTTGGACATCGACCTTGCCGCCGCAATGATGTCCGCGCTGTTCGGGTTCACCGCCGATGAAATGGCGGAAATCCGCATCGGCCAAAAACGCGGGCCGCTGTATGCGGCGGCTTGTCGGTGTGCCGAAAGCGGGGATGAGCATTGCGTGGAGTTTCTTGCCGCTCTGCGTTCTCTGCGCCAGCTTGCCGAAGCGGCCACCGCGGATGAGGTAATCCGCAGGATTTATGAGCAGACCGATTATATGGGCAAGGTACAGGCCATGCGATTTGGGCAGGCCAGGCGCTCCAATCTGCTGCTGCTGGTACAGTACGCCTGTGACTACCATGCGGGCGGCTACAAGGGGGTTTCTGGCTTCATCGGCTTTCTGGACCGCCTGCTGGAGCGGGGCTCAGATCTGTCTCCCGCCGCCGGACTGTCCGAGCGGGCGGATGCCGTACGTATCATGAGTATCCACCGTTCCAAAGGCCTGGAATTTCCTGTGGTATT
>JAEXAZ010000301.1 GCA_023394255.1 Bacillota bacterium
CCATCGGAGTGAGTACAATCGTAAAAAAGACCAGCATAAGCACCAAAGAGATCGGCTTCGTAAAGAAAATGGAAAGGCTGCCTTGGGAAATCACAAGTGCGCGGCGGACATTGATCTCCAGATTGGAAGACAGCACATATGCCAATAGCAGCGGAGCCACCGGATAGTCATTTTTCCGGAATAAATACCCTATGATTCCACCCAATACCATGATTACAGCACCGAATATGGAATTGGTGGATTGGATATGAATCGGTTGCCGGAATTTATTAAAACAAATATACGTACTTTTTCTCCGGGCGAAACTCACATCACCCGGACATGCAATTTTCATGTATTAATCATTATGCTGGACGGAGAATTAATTTTTTATGAGGACGGAACGCGCGTTATTTTACAGCGCGGCCAATGGTATATCCAGCGCAGCGGTCTGTTTCAGGAGGGACGGGAGGCCAGCCGTATACCTTCCTAGCGGTCGAACAGATAGCCCGTGTCGAGAAAAAATTTCTTCCAACTGGGTTAAGAATCCGTATAACAGGCAATGATAGACCAAAGGGGGAAACCGTTTGGATAGTAGCAAAAACAAAAGACACATGGCAGAGCAAATCTGGCTGAGCTATTTCAACCGCGCGCTGTACAAACGAAAGGTCATCTCTGAACCGGAGTACAATCGCATGGCGCTGATGATTGATCGTCGCAAGCCACAGGCGGCCTCAGGAAAACCTGCGTATACAAGGTTGACATAGTGAGATCAAAGAAGACAGAAACGGTTCTTTCGCTTCTGTCTTCTTTGCTGCCCTTTTCACAGCCGGTATCGCAACGCCGCGGATTGAATTTAAATTCGTAATATGGTAATATTCAATTATAGAACATGATGAAACGAATCTTTGCTAAGTGAGGTACCATATGGACATACATAGCGCGCGCCAACAATTGCGAATGAAAACGGTTTATGACATCCCGCTCCGGGTAACCTACTACGCCCGTGTCTCCAGCGAAAGCGACGAGCAGTTGAATTCGCTGGGAAACCAAATTTCTTATTATGAAGAGTTCATCCGCCGCAATGACATGTGGACGTTTGTGCCGGGCTATATCGACGAGGGGCTGTCCGCGATGACCACTAAGAAACGGGAGCGCTTCCATCAGATGGTGCGGGATGGCGAGAGCGGAAAATTCGATCTCGTGATCACAAAAGAAATTACCCGTTTTGCCAGAAATACACTGGATAGTATCGAGTATACCCGCAAATTGCTGGCTGCGGGCGTAGGGGTATTTTTTCAAAACGACAACATCAACACCATTGACGAAGACAGCGAGCTGCGCCTGACGATTATGTCCGGCATTGCCCAGGATGAATTACGCAAGCTGTCCTCCCGCGTAAAGTTCGGTCACCAGCAGGCGATCAAAAACAGTGTGGTGCTGGGCAACAGCCGCATCTTCGGTTACCGGAAGCAGGATAAGCGGCTGATCATCGATGAGGCCGAAGCTCCTATGGTACAGGAGCTGTTTGCGCTTTATGCCGGCGGTGAACTAAGCATGAAACAGATCGAAACTCTGTTTTGGGAAAAAGGCTACCGCAACCATAACGGCAACAAAATTGCACACTCCACCATGGCCGGCGTAATTTCCAACCCCAAATACAAAGGCTACTATGTAGGAAACAAGGTCAAAGTGGTAGATATGTTCACCAAGAAGCAAAAATTCCTCCCACCGGAAGAATGGGTGATGTTTAAGGACGAAACGGGCGAAATTGTCCCCTCCATCGTGTCCGAAGATCTATGGGAGAAAGCCAATCAAGTATTAATTCGCCGCAGCGAGGATGTAAAAAATCGGCAGGGCATCTGCAACCATGCCAATCTATTGACAGGCAAGCTGTTCTGCACTCGCTGCGGGGCGCCTTATTACCGTCGGGAATCCAGGGATAAGCAGGGCAACAAAAACAGTAAGTGGGTATGCAGCGGCAAGATCAAGAACGGATTCGATTCCTGCGATTCGTTTGCCATTTATGAGGAAGAGATCAAACCTCTTCTGTTTGAAGTATTTCAGGAAACCGAAGCAGACGTAGAGGCTTTAATAGAGGAATACATTCAGATGTACAAATCTCTTCACGATGAGGGCGATATGCAGAAAAAAATTACCGAACAAAAGTATCGTATCGATCTCGCCACCAAAAAAAAGGGAAAGCTGTTGGAATATAACGTCACCGGGCAGATTTCCGACCGGGACTTCATCTCTATGAACCAGCAATGTGATGAGGAAATGAAACAGGCGGAAAAAGAAATCATGGCGTTGCAGGAGCAGGAACTGTCCCGGACGGAATTCAAACAGCATATTGATACCATCCGTCGTGTTTTAGAGAATGCAAAACACGACGCCGCCCAGGGAATCATAAGCAAGGCGTTTATTGATAAATATATCGACAAAATCTATGTGACGCCCCAGGATGATGAAATGTGCCTTGAAATCAAGATTTTTACGGGCGAAACCACCGAACGCTTTCTTTCAAAACTCCGAAGTCGTACGGGACACACGTTTAAGAAAATGAATCCCGTACGAACTATAAAGTTTGAGCGGAAAAACCGCAGAGTACAAGGGCACTCCCAGACGATCAGATATGCCTGCCAAATCAGTACATAAAAAATTTATTTCATGACTGAGCGGA
>JAEXAZ010000311.1 GCA_023394255.1 Bacillota bacterium
CCCAGACTGTTTGGCGGGGAAGAGGTATTTGAGAAAGCCTACTCCCTGTTTGATGAGAACGGCGCGAAGGAAAGCCTTGATTACCTGAAATCGATTTATGACAACCTCCGCCAGCTCGAGCTGGAAGACCGTGTACTCATTGACCTCGGGCTGGTCAACCAGGCGGAATACTACACGGGGATCATCTTCCGGGGCTATCTGGACGGGATCGGGGAGCCGGTCCTGTCCGGCGGGCGCTATGACAATCTCATTCAGGATTTTGGTACCGGCCTTTCCGCCACAGGGTTTGCGGTGACGGTTGACCTCGTGACCGGGGCTGTCGGGCATCCCGCGCAGAAAGCGCCGGACATTCTGGTGTTTGCGGACGAAAACCACCTGCCGCAGGCGATCAACTACATCAAATCCCTGGCGCAGAACGGGCTGACGGTGGAAAACTGCGTATTGGACGATTTCGAAACCGCCGCCGACTATGCGCGCCGCTGCGGAATCGCGCAGCTGCATGTCGTGGATGATGAGATTGAACTCATCGATGTGGATACTTTGTAAGGGGGAGGGCTGTCAGATGAAACCGATTCGGATTGCCCTCACAAAGGGCAGGCTGGAAGAAAAAAGCATCGAGCTGTTTGAAAAACTGGGCTATGACTGCACGGCGGTGCGGGAAAAGGGCAGAAAACTGATTCTTCCGCTGGCAAACGCCAATATTGAGATTGTGCTTGCCAAAGCGGCCGATGTCGTTACTTATGTGGAAAACGGGGTATGCGATATCGGCGTCGTGGGTAAAGACACCATCATGGAAAAGGGCGGCACTTTTTACGAGGTCGCCGACCTCGGGTTTGGAAAATGCCGGTTTGCGCTGGCGGTTCCGAAGGGCGTTGATTTTTACGAAGGCTATCACACCCGCTGCATCGCGTCCAAGTATGTGAATGTGGCCCGCACGTTTTTTGAGCGCAAAAACATGGACGTCAACATCGTAAAAATTGAAGGGTCCGTCGAACTGGCGCCCATCCTCGGCCTTTCCGACGCAATCGTGGATATTGTGGAGACCGGAACGACGTTAAAGGAGAACGGGCTGGTCATCGCGGAATACGTGTGCGATATCAGCGCGCGGATGATCGTGAACATCGCCAGCCTGAAACTGCGGAAAAATGAGATTGAGCCGTTCATCAACCAAATCGAGCGGTATCTGGAGGGGGAAGCGGAATGATCAATGTTGTCAGGGCGGACGGGAAAGCGGAAAAGGAACTGCTTTCCGCACTCCGGAACCGCAGCGGAAAAGTGAATGAAGAAGTCACAAAGACCGTTTCGGGCATCATCAGCGATGTGCGTGACCAGGGGGACGCCGCCGTGCGGGAGTACACCAACCGGTTCGACGGGCATTGCCCGGAAGTTTTTGAGGTGGACCGGGAGGTCATCAATGACGCGCTGACAGAGGCGGACCCCGCATTTGTCGACGCGCTGCTCAACGCGATGGAGAATATCTCCGCGTTTCACCAGCGGCAGAAACAGCAGGGCTTTATTGACACCAAGCCTAACGGCGTCATCATGGGCCAGCGGATACGGGGACTTGACCGGGTGGGGCTTTATGTGCCCGGCGGCACCGCGGCCTATCCCTCCACCGTGCTGATGAACTGTGTGCCGGCAAAAATTGCGGGCGTGCGCGAGCTGATTATGGTGACCCCGCCCCGCAGGGACGGTACGGCGAACCCGGATATCCTTGTCGCGGCCGCGATAGCGGGCGTTGACCGCGTGTTCCTGATGGGCGGCGCGCAGGCGGTTGCCGCGCTTGCCTTCGGAACCGAGACGGTTCCGAAGGTGGATAAAATCGTGGGACCCGGCAATATTTTTGTGGCGACCGCGAAAAAGCTGCTGTACGGCGTTGTCGACATCGACATGATCGCGGGGCCGAGCGAAATTCTGATCATCGCCGATGAATCCGCGAACCCGGTCTATCTGGCGGCGGACCTTATGAGCCAGGCGGAGCACGATGTCCTGGCGTCTTCCATCCTGCTGACGACCAGTGAAACGGTCGCGGATGCGACGGCCGCGGAACTAAAGCGGCAGGTTGCCGCTCTGCCCCGCGCCGAGATCATTCAAAAAGCACTCACAGACTATGGGGTGCTCCTGATCTGCCGGAATCAGCAGGAGATGATTGATCTTGCCAATGAGCTGGCGCCCGAGCATCTTGAGGTGATGACCGCAAACCCGTTTGACTATCTGGGAAAACTGGATAATGCGGGCAGTGTTTTCCTCGGACAATATGCGCCCGAACCGCTCGGGGACTATTATGCCGGCCCCAACCATGTCCTCCCCACATCCGGAACCGCCCGTTTCTTCTCCCCCCTGGGCGTGGACAGCTTTATTAAAAAATCCAGCTACATTTATTATACGGAAGACGCTCTGCGCGAAGCGAAAGACGATATCCTTCTGATTGCCGGAAAGGAACAGCTGACGGCACACGCGAATTCGATTCAGGTGCGGTTTCCCCTGTAAAGTGCTTTGAAAAGGAGTGTTTCCCATGTATCAGCTTCCCCAGAAGCTGCAAACTCTGGTGCCTTATGAGCCGCTCACAGGCAGCTATCCCATTCGGGCGGATGCGAACGAGAGCTTTTTGGCCCCGCCCGCAAGTCTGCGCGCGCAGATTGCAAAGGCCGTCTCCACCCTTGATTTTAACCGCTATCCCGACCCGAACTGTACGGGGCTTTGCAGGCGGTTCGCTGATTTTTTCGGGCTTGAGGAAAAGCATATCGTCGCCGGAAACGGGTCGGACGAATTAATCGGGCTGATTATTTCGTCATTTACCTCCGCCGGGGAATCTATGGCTGTCGTCAGCCCCGACTTTTCCATGTATGCGTTCTATGCCCAGATGAACGGCGTGCGGGTCGAGACCTTTTCCAAGGAAGGCTCCGAACTGGCGCTTGACGCGGACGCGCTGGTTGCGTTTGCAAGAGAAAAGCAGGTTTCCCTGCTGATTCTCTCCAACCCCTGCAACCCTACGTCGCTTGCGGCTTCACGGGAGGAAATCCTGAAAATTGTGGACAGCCTTGACTGCCTTGTGGTGATTGATGAGGCCTATATGGATTTTGCGGAAGGCTCCATTCTGGATCTTGCCGACAGCCGCGACAACCTTATTGTGCTCAAGACCTGTTCCAAAGCCTTTGGCATGGCGGCAATCCGGCTGGGATTTGCGGTGGCAAACCAGACCATAATTGATGCCATCCGCGCGGTGAAGTCGCCCTATAACGTCAATTCCATGACGCAGGCGGTCGGCTGCCTTCTGCTGGAACAGAAAGACTATCTGCAAGCCTGCATCAGGCAGATCAAGGACTCCCGGGACGCGCTTTACCGGATGATTTGCGGGCTGCAACCGGAAAAACGGGAGATTCTGGAGGTCGCCAATACCCGCGCGAACTTTGTGTTTCTCAGGCTGCCGGAGCCCGAACCGGTATTTCGGGCAATGCTGAAACGCGGGATCGCTGTGCGCTGCCTGGGGCGTTACCTGCGGATATCCGCGGGCAGCGAAGCGGAAAATAAGGCGGTTTTGGCCGCTCTGTCCGATATTTTAAACTAGGAGGGAACGACCGTGAGGGAATGCACCATACGCCGCGCTACAAAGGAAACGGATATCACGCTTTCCGTCAATCTGGACGGAAAGGGCTGTTTTTCCGGTTCTTCCGGTATCGGCTTTTTTGACCACATGCTGACCGCTTTTGCTGTCCACAGCGGGATCGATCTCACTTTGCAGATGACCGGGGATCTGGAGGTGGACTGCCATCATTCGGTGGAGGATGTGGGCATTGTGCTGGGACAGGCGTTTGCGCAGCTGCTGACGGATAAAAGCGCGATTGCGCGCTATGGAAGCTTTTTCATCCCCATGGACGAATCGCTCGCGTTCTGTTCCCTCGACATCAGCGGACGCCCGTTTCTGGTGTTCGACTGCGCGTTCACGAATTCCTCTATCGGCGGCTTCGACTGTTGCATGACCGAGGAGTTTTTCCGGGCGTTCGCCATGAACGCGGGAATGACCCTGCACATCCGCCTCCTTTACGGCGAAAATGACCACCATAAAGCGGAGGCAATCTTTAAAGCGGCGGCGCACGCGCTGAAAGCGGCGGTTTCGCCGAACACCGGCGGGATTCTTTCCTCCAAGGGGGTGCTGTAACGGATGATCGCAATCATCGACTATGGCGCGGGCAACCTGTTCAGCGTCAGGAACGCTTTGGAGTATCTGAAGATCGGGCACACCATTTCTGCCGACCCGGCTGTTTTGGAAGCGGCCGACGAACTGATTTTGCCGGGAGTAGGCGCGTTTCCGGACGCGATGAGGATGCTGCGGGAAGCCGGACTGGTATCCGTCATTCGGGAACAGGCGGCGAAAAAGCCGCTGCTGGGCATCTGCCTCGGCATGCAGCTGTTGTTTGAAAAGGGCTTTGAGTTTGAAGAGACGGAAGGTCTCGGGCTGATTGCGGGCAGTGTCCGGCTGATCGACGCGGGCGGGCTGAAAATCCCGCATATGGGCTGGAACGACTTAACGGTGCTCAATCCCTGCGCGCTGACTGCCGGCACAAAAAACGGCGATTACGTTTATTTCGTCCATTCCTATCGCGCCGAAACGCCTGACGAAAATATTTCCTGCTACACGAATTATCACGAGCGCATCCCCGCTCTGGTACACCGCGGGCTGGTTTACGGGGCGCAGTTTCACCCGGAAAAAAGCGGGTCGGTGGGTCTGGCGATGCTTCGCGATTTTGCGGGACTGGTAGGTGGACAACAATGATTGTTTTGCCTGCAATTGATATACAGGGCGGCAACTGTGTGCGCCTGCTCAGGGGGGATTTCTCCACCGCGCACAAGGTCGCGGAGAATCCGCAGGACACGGCCGCGGGTTTTCGCGCGGCGGGGGCGTCGTGGATTCACATGGTCGATCTGGACGGCGCGAAGAACGGCGGTGTCGTCAACGCGCCGGTATTTTTGGAGATTGCGGCGGCTTCCGGCCTGAAAGTCGAACTGGGCGGGGGCATCCGCACGTTGGAAACAGTCTCTTATTATCTGGAAAACGGCGTTTCCCGCGTGATTCTCGGTTCCGTGGCGGTGAAAAACCCCGCGCTGGTGCGGGAAGCGGCGGAAAGATACGGGGACCGCATCGCAGTCGGGATTGATGCCAAAAACGGGATGGTTGCGACGGAGGGCTGGCTGGACACCAGCAGCGTCTCCTATCTGGAGCTTGCGGAGAAAATGGAGCAGGCCGGGGTCAAAACTATCATCTTCACCGATATTTCAAAAGACGGTACGTTGCAGGGCGTCAATCTGGAACAGCTTGCCGCGATCAACGATGCGGTTTCCTGCGACATTATCGCCAGCGGAGGCGTGCGCGATTTGAACGATATTTCCGCCTGCAAAGAACTGGGGCTCTACGGCGTTATCTGCGGAAAATCCATTTACGGCGGCAGCCTCTCGCTGCCGGAAGCGATCGAAATGGCGGGTGAACAGACATGCTAGCAAAAAGAATCATACCCTGCCTGGATGTGCAGGATGGAAAAGTCGTCAAAGGCGTAAATTTCGTCGGCATCCGCGAGGTGGGTGACCCGGTGGAATGCGCCGTGGAATACGACCGGCAGGGCGCGGATGAAATCACCTTCCTGGACATCACGGCGACCCATGAGGGGCGCGGCACCATGATTGATGTGGTACGCAACACCGCCCGCAAGGTATTTGTGCCGCTGACGGTGGGTGGAGGCATCCGCACGGTGGACGATTTCCGGGAAATCCTGCGCGCCGGAGCGGATAAAATTTCGGTGAATTCCGCCGCGGTACGCAATCCTCAGCTGATTCACGACGCCGCGGAACGATTCGGCAACCAGTGCGTGGTGGTTGCCATTGACGCGAAGCGGCGCCCCGACGGCGGGTTTACCGTTGTCGTGAACGGCGGGCGCATTGATATGAAGCTGGACGCAATCGAATGGGCAAAGACCTGTGAAAAGCTCGGCGCGGGGGAAATCCTGCTGACTTCCATGGATACCGACGGCTGCCGGAACGGCTTTGACCTGGAACTCACCAACGCTGTTACCGGGGCGGTCAATATCCCCGTGATCGCTTCCGGCGGCTGCGGTTCGCTGGAGCACTTTTCCGAAGTCTTCGAAAAGACCGGGGCCGACGCGGCGCTTGCCGCTTCCCTGTTTCATTTCCGGGAACTGACGGTGGAACAGGTCAAGAACCACCTGTCGTCCCGCAGCATTCCGGTCAGGAG
The DNA here is from genome assembly GCA_023394255.1 of Bacillota bacterium. GTDB lineage: Bacteria > Bacillota > Clostridia > Oscillospirales > Ruminococcaceae > Anaerotruncus. The sequence continues at coordinate 6,245 of JAEXAZ010000311.1, forward strand.
GTAAACTGTGAAAAATCTGGACCGTTATTTTCAAAAATCCGAACTCGTTCCCGCGATTGTGCAGGAAGCGGGCAGCGGCGAGGTGCTGATGCTTGCCTATATGAACCGGGAAAGCCTGCAAAAAACCTTCGAAACGGGGTATACTTGGTTTTACAGCCGCTCACGCCGGGAGCTTTGGAACAAAGGCGCGACTTCCGGGCACCTGCAAAAGGTGGTGGATTTGCGTGCCGACTGCGATGATGATACGCTGCTGGTGACTGTGATACAAACCGGAAATGCCTGCCATACGGGTGCGCATAGCTGTTTTTTTAAAGAAATTTGGAGGGATACCGATGAGTGATGTGCTGAAAGGGCTTTATGAGGTGGTGCTCGAGCGCCGCGACCACCCGCAGGAGGGGTCCTACACCTGCTACC
>JAEXAZ010000323.1 GCA_023394255.1 Bacillota bacterium
TCCCAGCCGAACAGCTTGCTTCTCTGGATGATTTCCGCATCGCTTTTGATGTTGCTGAAAATAAGGTCTTCCACGAACTGGTCCCGGTACCGCTTTTCCACCTGCATGTTGGATATTTTTTTCTGCATCATGAGTTTGACATAGGTGGAGGCGTGCTCCAGTGTGATGCGGTCGTATTCGTTGATCTGGCTCTCCTTTTCCAGCAGGACAAAAAAACCGTATGGAACCTTTTCCGATTCAACCGGGATACAGGTATACTCATCCGCGCAGCGCTCCATAAAATCCTCCTGCAGCTGCAAGTCCGCAGGCGTGAAGATCCGGTCGAACATCGTGTCGCAGAAGACGGTATTTCTTTTGAGAAGCTTTTGCAGCGCGGTCACCACTTCGCGAATTCCCTTGTCGTGCAGCGCGATATCCACAAACGCCTGGTGGATGCTGACCGAATGCCGGATGACCTGGGACTGATTCCAGACGATCCGGGACAGGACCGGGTTGATGACATCAGTGAATGGATGGTTATACGGCATAAAAACGATTGGAAACTGGAGCCTTTCGGACACTTCAATGGCCTCGCGCGGCAGCTCTTCGATAAAGCGGCCCATCTTGATGAAAAGAGCCGCCGCGCCGGCTTTATTTATGTTTTCGATCAGTTCAGCGATGGTTTCCGGATGGTCCTTCATGGTATAGCCGGAGGTCAGAACCAGCTCTCCGCCTCTGAGCCACTGGAAAACGTCCGGAGCGTCCATGACGCTGACGGTCAGGACTTCGCGATCAAGGCCTTTTCCCCCAGACAGGATCGTATAGTCGGCCATTTCTTCCATTTGAATTAATTCCCGCACCGTGATAGCCATTTTCTCTCCTTCTTTCGCTTTGTCACGACCTTTCCCCGGGCTTTATGTTCAGGTGAAAAAGACGTTTTTTCCATTCTAACAGATAACCGTTCCGTTGTCATCCGTACGTATTATTCCCTGATAAGCGGTTTTTGCCGTCGTAAATACCAATCCCTGACAGCATTCGGCGGCAGACATAACGCGCGCGGCGCAGCAAGGTGTCCCAAATGCTCGGCCATACCCGTACCAGCATCATCTGGTAAGGTTATGCATCATATCTGCTTTGCAAAAGGAGAAAGAACACAAGGACATCTTCCATCGAAGAGTCCTGGGAGGAACTGAAAAAGGCAGTGGACCGGCTCGACAGCCCGCTGGAGCACAGACAAAATCCGGGGCTGGGCCTTTAGCCCGAGATTTTGTCCGCACCCCCCGTCTGAGTCGGTCCTTATTCTGTCTACTTTCTATTGACTGTTTCACCAACGGCTTGAGCGTTTTTTTCTTCTGCTATTGAATCACTTAACTGTATTTATTCGTATCTAAGCGCCTCGATAGGATCCAGCTTTGCCGCTTTATTGGCCGGATAGTACCCAAAGAACACACCAATCAGCATGGAAAACAGGACGGCGATCAGGATGATCGGTATGGATGCTGTGGCTGGGAATCCCAATAAACCAGAGCCTATCGCCCCAAGCACAAGGCCCAACCCAACACCAATAATGCCGCCTATCATGCAGATAATCATGGATTCCACCACAAATTGCAGGCGGATGGCACTGTTTCTGGCTCCCAGCGCCTTACGGGTCCCGATTTCCCGTGTGCGCTCGGTAACAGACACCAACATAATGTTCATAACCCCAATGCCGCCAACCAGCAGGGAGATTGCCGCAATGGCACTTACGCCCAGTTGTACGGTAGAAAGCATGGTGGTCATTGTGCTTAGCATGGATTCCATGCTCTGGGCCGCTACGGTAAACCGGCTGTTGTTCTGATAATAGCGTTCAAAATAACTTTTTATATTGGTTACCACAGCGTCAGCGTTTGAACCCTTTGCGGTGGTAACGGTAAAGTTTTGATAAGCTTCACTCTTACCCATCAAACGCTTGGCCACCGTAACGGGGATATACAGATCGGTACGGACATCCTCCTCTGCGGAGGTACCGAAAAACCCTAAAGATTCATATTTATACACGCCCACGACGGTATAAGTCAAAATCTGATCGGGGGTGTAGACCTTGATTTCTTTTTCAAGTGGGTCAACGTTGTTTCCGAAAATAGCAGCCTGCGCCTTATCAGAAATAACCGCTACATTTTTGCTGCCTTTTAAGTCCATATCCGTAATAAATCGGCCATCTAAAAGAGTAAGGTTGTTCGTATTCAAATAGCCGCCATTAACGCCGGTAAGAGAAATATTTGAATACATTCGGCCGTCCTGTATTTCTCCAGTGCCTGCACTCTGGCTGAGGCTCAGTGCGGTCAGATCTTCGGGGTACGCCTGCATCAGGCCCTCAATCATTTCCATTGTCATCTGGTCGCTTTCCTGCACGTCGGCGGTCATCGCACGGGGGTCACGCTCAGAGTCTTTGCCCCGCTCCTGTATACTCACCGAAATATTATTGGCCCCTATGGAAGCCATGGAACTGGTCAGCGATCCGGTCAGGGCATCGCCGATGGTGACAATTGCAATAACCGATGCGATACCGATAATAATGCCCAGCATGGTTAACAGCGCCCTCATCTTTCCAGCCCGCAGCCCCGCTAATGCAAGGGCTATATTTTCAAGCAGATTCATGCTCTTTTCCTCCTTGCGTAACGCCGGAATTTTCACTGATGATTCTTCCGTCACTGATGGTGATTACCCGGTCGGTCTCGTCTGCAAGCTGTGAGTTGTGGGTAATGAGTATAATGGTTTTGCCCTGCTCCCGGTTGAGCCGGTGGAAAATATCCATCACCATCCTACCGGTCTCGGTATCCAGCGCCCCGGTCGGCTCGTCGGCTAAAATGATATCCGGATTATTGGCCATCGACCGGGCAATGGCAACGCGCTGCTTCTGTCCGCCTGAAAGCTCGTTGGGAAAATGCGTCGTGCGGTCGGCCATGCCCACAAGCGCCATCAGCTCTTTGGCGCGGGCGGTTCGTTTAGACCGCTCCACGCCCGCATACAACATAGGCAGTTCCACATTTTTAATGGCGGACGTCCGGGGAATCAGATTGAAGGTCTGAAACACAAAGCCAATCTTCCGGTTGCGGATGTCCGAAAGCTTATTCCCTTCAACGCTGCCCATATCCTCGCCACTCAGAAGATACTGGCCGGAGGTAGGGTGGTCCAGTGCGCCTATAATATTCATCAGCGTCGATTTACCCGAACCTGACGCCCCTACCACCGAGACGAATTCACCTTCTTCCACATGCAAAGTCATACCCTTAAGTATCGTCAGCTCATTTGGCGTGCCAATGTAAAACTTTTTGACGATGTCTGTCATTTCAATCATATTGCTGCTCACGTCAGTTTTCCCCGTCTATGAATTTTGCGGCACTATGAGCATTCCGTCCCGGACGCCCTCGGCGCTTTTGATCACCAGCATGCCGTCCTTAAGCGATTCCCCGGACACCTCGACACGCAGATCCGTTTCCATTCCGGTGGTTACTTTAACCGCTTCGGCCATATAACTGCCTCCGTCTTCCTGGGGGACAGCCATATAGACACATTTATCACCGGCATCGTTGGTGGTGATTGCTTCGTAAGGTACGGCATATACGCCTGCTTTCCGTTGTGTAATGATAGAAAGGCGGGTGTTCATACCGATTTTGAGTTCATGTTTACCCGGAGAAACCGCAACCTCACACTCGTATTCGGCAGTGGTGC
>JAEXAZ010000336.1 GCA_023394255.1 Bacillota bacterium
ACCTCAGGGAGAACCAGCAGGCGAATTTCGCGATGCCCCATCCCGAAGGCTACCGCAAGGCGCTGCGTCTTGCCAGGCAGGCTGAAAAATTTCACCGCCCCGTGATCTGCTTCATTGACACCCCGGGCGCGTTTTGCGGCGTGGGAGCCGAAGAGCGCGGGCAGGGTGAGGCGATTGCACGCAACCTGATGGAATTTATGGAGCTTGAAACGCCGGTTATTTCGGTTGTCCTCGGCGAAGGCGGCAGCGGCGGGGCGCTTGCCCTCGGTGTGTGCGACGAACTTGCCATGATGCAGAACGCAATCTATTCGGTCATCTCTCCGCGCGGCTTCGCTTCCATCCTCTGGAAGGACGCGAAACGGGAAGAGGAAGCCGCCAACATCATGCGCATTACGGCGGAGGACCTGATGGAGCTCGGAATCGCGGATGTGGTCATTCCGGAGCCGGGAGAAGGGGCTCATACGGACCATGAAACAGCGGCCGCAAACATATCCGCATACATTTTGAAAACAATCCAAAAATATCTGGAAATACCTATTGCCAAACTGCTGGAAAACAGGTATTATAAGTTCCGTAAGATTGGAGAGTTCACGGAATAGTGCATGCGGACGCTCTTTAATCAGTGAATAAAGCCATTTCATATAATATTAGGAGGAAACGGTTATGGTATTTGAAAAGGTTAGGGAAATTCTTGTGGATCAGCTGGACGTTGAGGAAGAGGCTGTTACCATGGATGCGAGCATCCAGAATGATCTGGGGGCGGATTCCCTGGACATTGTAGACCTTGTCATGAGCCTGGAAGAGGAATTTGACTGCGAAATCCCTGACGAAGAAATTGAAAATATTAAGACTGTCGGCGATATCGTCAAGTATATCGAAGAAACGCAGGACTAATCCGGCGGACACATTGGGAAAGGCATGGCAGAGGGGGATCCTCTGCCCTTTCTGTTTATTGGGGACAGGCATCCGCGGCCTGATTTCCTTGCATTTTTTCTGCCGATTCGTTATGATAGGAACATCTGAACCAGATAAGGGGCCTGTTTTGCGCTGTCAGGGCAGGTACCCGTGCAAAAGCCGGCGGGCGGCAGCTTTGTTGTTGTGGCGCAGCCGGACAAAAAGGAGTTTGTTGTTAATATGGCCGATCAGAAAAAGATGGTGGAAGCGATCACCTCCATGGAGGAGGATTTCGCAAAGTGGTATACGGACATTGTGAAGAAAGCCGACCTCATTGATTATTCCACGGTGCGCGGCTGCATGGTGATCCGCCCCTACGGGTATGCGATCTGGGAGAACATCCAGCATCTGCTGGACGCCCGCTTTAAAGAAACGGGGCACGAAAATGTCTATATGCCGATGTTTATCCCCGAAAGCCTGCTGCAAAAGGAAAAGGATCACGTGGAAGGGTTTGCGCCGGAGGTGGCGTGGGTCACGCACGGCGGCAGCGAAAAGCTTGCCGAGCGCCTCTGCGTCCGTCCGACATCGGAGACACTGTTCTGCGAACATTACGCGAAAATCATCAAGTCCTACCGTGATCTGCCCAAATTATATAACCAGTGGTGCTCCGTTGCGCGCTGGGAAAAAACCACCCGCCCGTTCCTGCGTACCTGCGAGTTCCTCTGGCAGGAAGGCCATACCATGCATGAAACCGGGGAGGAAGCGCTGGAAGAAACCGAGCGGATGCTGAATGTCTATGCCGATTTCTGTGAAAAATCCCTCGCCATCCCGGTCACCAAAGGCCGCAAGACCAAAAAGGAGCAGTTTGCCGGCGCGGAGGCTACCTATACGATTGAGGCGATGATGCACGACGGCAAAGCGCTCCAGTCCGGGACTTCCCATTATTTCGGCGACGGGTTTGCGCGGGCGTTCGATATTACCTTCCAGGGACGCGACAACAAGCCGCAGTACCCGCATCAGACCTCGTGGGGGCTGTCCACCCGTATCATCGGCGCGATCATCATGACCCACGGCGATGACAACGGCCTTGTCCTGCCGCCCGAAATCGCGCCGATTCAGGTCATTGTGCTGCCGATTGCGCAGCATAAAGAGGGTGTGCTGGAGAAAGCGAACGAAGTCACTGACCGGCTGAAAAAAATCTGCCGCGCAAAGATCGACGACAGCGACAACTCCGCCGGCTGGAAGTTCTCGGAGTATGAAATGAAGGGCGTGCCGCTGCGCTTGGAGATGGGACCGCGCGACATTGCGTCCAACCAGTGCGTGCTGGTGCGCCGCGACAACCGCGAAAAGACCATCGTGTCCCTCGACGAGCTGGAAGCCCGCATCCCCGAGCTGCTGCGGGCGGTGCGCGACGGCCTCTACAACAAAGCGCTTGCCAACCGTGAGGCGCGCACCTATACCGCCCTGACCTTCGATGAGCTGAAGGAACTGGCCGCAGGCAAAAGCGGGTTCTTTAAAACCATGTGGTGCGGGGACGAAGCCTGCGAGCTGAAGGTGAAGGAAGAGGCGGGCCTGACCTCCCGCTGCATGCCGTTCGAGCAGGAACATCTTTCGGATGTCTGCCCGATCTGCGGAAAGCCCGCAAAAACCAGCATTATCTGGGGCAAAGCGTATTAAACAGGAAAAACTGGGACAAAATACCTTTAAAACGGGGCGCGGCGGCACGTCCGCCGCGCCCCGTTTCCGCTTAAGCTGCAAGCAAACCGGCAGGCAAAGCCATCCGGGAATCCGCTAAGAAACTTTTATGATTTTTTATTGGAATTTTGAAAAAAACACTTGCATTGAGGCGTCCCGTGTGGTATTATACTTAAGCGTGACTGCACAAGATATGCGTTGATGCGGGAGGTGGCCACCCTTTGCGGTGGGGAATTTCCGCGGAGTATGTCCGATTTAAAACCGGGCGACTTTAATACTGAACAGAACCTGCTGCCTTTCGTAAGGTGCGGCAGCGCGGTTTGGCGGAGAAATCCGTGAGCGGTATAAAGTCCGGATAAACGAAAGTTTACCGGATTTTTTGTATGCTCATCTGCGGAACACCCGGTGGGGTGTGCAGGTAATATCAGTCCTTAAAGCGTCGCTATATGGAAACTGTAAGGAGGCGATGTTAAGTGGCAGTCAAGGAAAAAATCAGGATCAGGCTCAAGGGTTACGATCATCAGCTTGTTGATTCGGCATCGGAAAAGATCGTGGAGACAGCGAAGCGCACGGGAGCGCGCGTGTCCGGACCGATTCCCCTTCCGACCGAGAAGGAGATCGTCACCATTCTGCGCGCTGTTCATAAGTACAAGGACAGCCGTGAGCAGTTTGAGATGAGAACCCACAAGAGGCTCATCGACATTCTCAGACCTTCCAACAAGACTGTGGAAGCTCTGACAGGGCTTGAACTTCCTGCCGGCGTAGAGATTGAAATCAAGCTTTGATTTCCTCGGCAAAGGCAGAAACCCCGACGACGGATTCGCCGTCAGGTCAAGTTGGCTCAGCGCCAACCAATAACCGTAGGAGGTAAAGAAAGGTATGCAAAAGTGCATCGTAGGCAAAAAGATCGGCATGACCCAGCTTTTTAACGAAAGCGGCAAAGTGATCCCCGTAACTGTCATTGAAGCCGGCCCCTGCGTTGTCGTCCAGAAGAAGACAACCGAAAACGACGGCTACGAAGCTGTGCAGATCGGTTTTGGAGACATCAGCGACAAGGCCTGCAACAAACCGCAGAAGGGACATTTCGCGAAAGCCGATGTTGCCAACAAGAAAACACTCAGAGAGTTCCGCCTGGAGGACTGCGCCACACTGAATGTGGGCGACCTCATTAAGGCCGACGTTTTCGCCGCGGGCGACGCGGTGGACGTGGTCGGAACTTCCAAAGGTAAAGGTTACGCGGGCGTCATCAAGCGCTACAATTTCGGCCGTTTGAAAGAGACCCACGGTACCGGTCCTGTGGCGAGACATCAGGGCTCGCTGGGTGCCAACTCTGACCCCTCGAGAGTTATGAAAGGCAAGAAGCTCCCCGGCCATCTGGGCGCGGAGCGCGTTACCGTTCAGAATCTTGAGATTGTCAAGGTTGACGTTGAAAACAATCTTATTGCTATTAAGGGAGCTGTTCCGGGCGCCAAGGGCGGCCTGATCTGCATCACCGATAGCGTTAAGGCGTAAGGGAAGGAGGATACACACAATGCCAAAGGTTAATGTATATGATATGGCCGGCAAAGTCGTTTCGGAGATGGAGCTTTCTGATTTCGTCTTCGGTATCACGCCCAACCCGACGGTGGTACATCAGGTTGTTGTAAACTACCTTGCCAATCAGCGCCAGGGCACACAGTCCACGCTCACCCGTACGGAAGTTTCCGGCGGCGGCCGCAAACCCTGGAAGCAGAAGGGTACCGGCCATGCGAGACAGGGCTCCATCCGTGCTCCCCAGTGGAGAAAAGGCGGAATCGCACTCGGCCCCAAGCCGAGGGATTACAGCTATGCCCTCAACAAAAAAGTCCGCCGCCTGGCGATCAAATCGGTCTTTTCCGATAAAGTGCTCACCGGCGACATGATTATTGTGGACAACATTGCGGTCGAAGGTTACAAGACCAAAGCCGTGGCCGGTATGCTCAAGGCTCTGGGCGCGGAAAAGAAAGCGCTTATCGTAATGCCCGAGGTGAACAGCCAGTTCATCAAGAGCGCCGCGAACATCCCCGGCGTGAAGACCGCTCTGGTCAACACCATCAACGTTTACGACCTCGTAAACTGCGACAAGTTCATTGTTGCGAAAGATGCTGTTGCCAAACTCGAGGAGGTGTACGCATAATGAAAGCACCGCAGGATATTATCCTTACCCCGGTGATCACCGAGGCTTCCATGGCGAACGTGCAGCTCAGGAAGTACACTTTCAAAGTTGCAAAAGACGCCAACAAAATTGAAATCGTCAAGGCTGTCGAGGCGCTGTTCCCCGGCACCAAGGTCGCAAAGGTTAATACCGTTAACTGCCGCGGCCGCTATAAGAGAATGGGTCAGACCGGCGGCTACCGCCCTTCTTTCAAGAAGGCGATCGTTACGCTGAAAGAGGATTCGAAGACGATCGAGTTCTTTGACACCATGCTGTAATGAGCGCCGCAGGCGCTCGGGTATGGGGTAACTCATATGCCCCGCTAACCACATTATGAGGAGAGTGAAACCGAATGGCTATTAAAAGCTATAAACCGACAACGCCCAGCCGCCGTCAGATGACCTGCACGGACTACAGCGAGTTGTCGAAGGTTGCTCCGGAAAAAAGCCTTCTTGAAACCATCAAAAAGCACTCCGGCCGCAACAGCAACGGCAGAATCACGGTTCGCCACAGAGGCGGCGGCAACCGCCGCAAATACCGTGTGATCGACTTCAAGAGGGACAAAGCCGACATGCCCGCAACCGTCCTTACTCTGGAGTATGACCCCAACAGAACCGCCCATATCGCGCTTGTGCAGTATGAGGACGGCGAAAAGCGCTATATCATCGCTCCCAACGGCCTGAAAGTCGGCGATGAGGTCGTTTCCGGCGCGAAGGCGGACATCAAGCCGGGCAACGCCCTGCCGATGATCAACATCCCGACCGGTACCTTTATCCACAATATTGAGCTTTATCCCGGAAAGGGCGCGCAGCTTGCCCGCTCCGCCGGCATCATGGCTCAGCTGATGGCAAAGGAAAACGGCCACGCAATGGTAAGGCTTCCCTCCGGCGAGCTCCGGAACATACCGGACAGCTGCTATGCGACAATCGGCCAGGTCGGCAACATCGACGCCGAGAACGTCAATTACGGCAAAGCCGGCCGCCGCCGCCATATGGGCTGGAGACCGACCGTCCGCGGTTCCGTTATGAACCCCTGCGACCATCCGCACGGCGGTGGTGAGGGCAAGAGCCCTGTTGGACGTCCCGGCCCCGTTACCCCGTGGGGCAAGCCGGCGCTGGGTTACAAAACCCGCGCGAAACACAATCGCTCCGACAAGTTTATTGTCAAGCGCCGCAACGCTAAGTAAGGCGGGCTGAAAGGAGGCAAATGATTCATGGGTAGAGGCGTTAAAAAAGGACCTTACGTGCAGCCCGTTCTGCTCGAAAGAGTTCGCAGGATGAATGAGAGCGGCGAGAAGAAAGTAGTTCTGAAAACATGGAGCCGCTCCTCCACAATATTCCCTGATTTTGTAGGACACACCTTTGCCGTCCATGACGGACGCAAGCATATGCCGGTTTATGTGACCGAGGATATGGTTGGACACAAACTCGGCGAGTTTGCGCCCACCAGAACCTATCGCGGCCATGCCGGCGCGAAGAAATCCAACTAACGTGGCCGAAAGGAGGACATCACAATGGAAGCAAAAGCTTCTTTGAGACATGCTCGTATCGCGCCCCGTAAGGTGCAGATCGTGCTTGATCTTATTAGAAACAAACCGGCCGATCAGGCCATGGCAATTATTAGGCACACTCCCAAGGCCGCATGCGAGCCTCTGGAGAAGCTGCTAAAGTCGGCAATCGCGAACGCGGAAAACAACTTCAGCATGGATAAGAACAACCTCTATGTTTCGGAGTGCTACGTTACGCCGGGTCCGACCATGAAACGCATCAGACCCCGCGCCCAGGGCAGGGCTTTCCAGATTCTGAAAAGAACTTCACATGTTTTTGTAACCGTGAAGGAATACGAATAAGCTGAAAGAGGAGGTAAACTATGGGCCAAAAAGTAAATCCGCACGGTCTGCGTGTCGGAGTCATCAAGGATTGGGATTCCCGCTGGTTTGCTAAGGACGACGCTTTCGGCGATATCCTTGTCGAGGATTACAAGCTGCGCAAGTTCTTAAAGAAAACCCTGTTTGACGCCGGCATTCCCAGAATTGAAATTGAAAGGGATGCCACCAAAGTGCGCATCCATGTCCACTGCTCCAGACCCGGCATCGTGATCGGCAAAGGCGGCGCGGAGATCGAAAGAATCCGCAAGCTGTGCGACGACATGATCAACAAGGGCAAAGCGGATGCAGACAAACGCCAGATATTCATTAATGTTGTCGAGGTGAAGCAGCCTGATAAGAACGCGCAGCTGGTTGCAGAGGGCATCGCTGCTCAGCTTGTCGGACGCGTCTCCTTCCGCCGCGCGATGAAGCAGGCGATCGGCCGCGCCATGAAGTTTGGCGCCAAAGGCATTAAAGTCAGCGTTTCCGGCCGTCTGGGCGGCGCTGAAATTGCCCGCACCGAGCACTATCATGAGGGTACGATTCCCCTGCAGACGATCCGTGCCGACATCGATTATGGCTTTGCTGAAGCCGACACCACCTACGGAAAGATCGGCGTCAAGGTCTGGATCTACGCCGGAGAGGTGCTCGGGGATACGAAGAGAACCCGTAAGGAAGGAGGCAATAAATAATGCTTCTGCCGAAAAGAGTAAAGTACCGCAGGGTACACAGAGGGCGCCTGACCGGTAAAGCCTACAGGGGCAACACGGTCACTTACGGTGAGTATGGCCTTCAGGCGCTGGAGCCGGCTTGGGTCACTTCCAACCAGATCGAAGCCGCCCGTATCGCTATGACCCGTTATATCAAGCGCGGCGGTCAGGTCTGGATCAAAATCTTCCCTGACAAGCCGATTACGGAAAAGCCCGCCGAGACCCGAATGGGTTCCGGTAAAGGCAGCCCGGAATACTGGGTTGCAGTCGTGAAGCCGGGCCGTGTGATGTTCGAAATCAGCGGCGTGTCCGAGGAACTTGCCCGCGAGGCAATGAGACTTGCTGCCCACAAGCTTCCGATCAAATGCAAATTTGTTTCAAAGGAAACCGAGGAAAAGGGGAGTGAAGAGTAATGAAGGCAAGCGAGATGAGAGAATTGTCCGCAGCGGAATTGACCCAGAAGCTGTCTGACCTCAAAGCCGAGCTTTTTAACCTTCGCTTCCAGCACGCCATCAACCAGCTTGAAAACCCGATGCGTTTGAACGCTGTCAAAAAAGACATTGCGAAAATCAAAACTCTGATCCGGGCAAACGAGCTCAAGAACGTGCAGTAAGCGGAAGGGAGGACGACGGTAAATGAGCGAAAGAAATCTCAGAAAGACCCGTGTTGGCATGGTTGTCAGCGACAAGATGGATAAAACGGTTGTAGTCGCCATTGAAGACAACGTGAAACACCCCCTTTACAAAAAAATCATCAAACGCACCACGAAGTTCAAAGCGCATGACGAGAACAACGAATGCGGAATTGGCGATAAAGTAGAGATTATGGAAACCCGCCCCCTGTCCAAGGACAAAAGGTGGAGGGTCACCGAGATCATTGCAAAGGCGAAATAAGCAACTAATCCGACCGAAAGGAGGAACGCACTGTGATACAGATGCAGACCTATCTCAAAGTGGCTGACAACACCGGCGCCAAGGAACTTATGTGCATCAGGGTGTTGGGCGGCTCGCGCAGGAGATACGCCAATATCGGCGACGTGGTAGTGGCTTCCGTCAAGAAAGCTGCACCCGGCGGCCAGGTTAAAAAAGGCGATGTAGTAAAAGCAGTAATCGTTCGTTCCGCCAAAGGTGTACGCCGGGATGACGGCACATACATCCGTTTTGACGAGAATGCGGCGGTTATTATTAAAGAGGATAAAAATCCCAAAGGCACACGTATTTTTGGACCAGTGGCGAGGGAACTCCGCGAAAAGGAGTACCTCAAGATATTAAGCCTCGCGCCTGAGGTACTGTAATGGAGGGCTCGAAAGTGAATAAACTTCACGTGAAAAAGGGCGATACAGTAATCGTTCTGTCCGGTAAGGACAAGGGCAAAAAGGGCAAGGTTCTTGAGGTAAGCCCGAAGGAGCAGAAAGTGATCGTCGAGGGCATCAACATGATGACCAAACACCTGAAACCCCGCAAGATGGGCGATCAGGGCGGCATTGTGAAGGCCGAGGGCGCCCTGTATGCTTCTAAGGTGATGCTTGTTTGCCCCAAATGCGGCAAACCCACAAGAATTGCCCATAAGATCCTGAAGGACGGTTCTAAAGAACGCCTGTGTAAAAATTCCAAGTGCGGTGAAACTTTTTAAGTAAGGAGGATACATCATGGCAAGATTAAAAGACCAGTACAAGAGCGAAACGGCTCCTGCGCTGATGAAAAAGTTTGGTTATACTTCTGTCATGCAGATCCCCAAGCTTGATAAAGTTGTCATCAACGTTGGCTGCGGAGAAGCGAGAGATAACCCAAAGGTTATCGACGCGATCATGAACGACCTTGCAAAGATCACCGGTCAAAAGGCGACCATTTGCAAAGCGAAAAAATCCGTCGCCAACTTCAAGCTTCGTGAAGGCATGAACATCGGTGCAAAGGTTACCCTGCGGGGCAACACCATGTACGAGTTTGTTGACCGGCTGTTCAGCGTTGCGCTTCCGCGCGTGCGCGATTTCCGCGGCATCAACCCCAACGGGTTCGACGGCAGAGGCAACTATAACATGGGCCTCAAGGAACAGCTGATCTTCCCGGAGATCGAGTTTGATAAGATCGACAAGGTAAGAGGCATGGATATCTGCTTTGTCACCACTGCGAAGACCGATGAAGAGTCCCGCGAGCTTCTGACGCTCATGGGCGCTCCATTTGCGAAGTAAGGAGGAATCACTGTGGCAAAAACGTCTATGAAAATCAAGCAGCAGCGCCCGGCGAAGTTTTCTACAAGAGAATACACCCGGTGCAAAATCTGCGGCAGACCACATGCTTACCTTCGCAAATTCGGCATCTGCCGTATCTGCTTCAGAGAGCTGGCCTACAAAGGGCAGATTCCGGGCGTAAGGAAAGCAAGCTGGTAAAACAAAGCTGAGCTATAAAGGAGGTTGACGGCATGCATATCACCGATACAATCGCTGACATGCTGACACGTATCAGAAACGCAAACAACGCGAAACATGATACTGTTGATATTCCTGCTTCCAACATGAAGAAAGCAATCGCTCAGATTTTGTTGGATGAAGGATATATAAAAGCGTTCCAGGTCGTCGAGGACGGCAAGCAGGGCACGATCCGTGTGGCCCTGAAATACGGGCAGGGCAAGACCCCGATCATTCAGGGCCTTCGCAGGGTTTCCAAACCCGGCCTGCGCATTTACACCAGCTGTGAGGAAATGCCCCGCGTTATGAAGGGTCTCGGCACCGCCATTCTCTCCACGAACAAAGGCGTTATGACCGACAAACAGGCTCGTAGTGAGAATGTTGGCGGCGAAGTCCTCGCATTCATCTGGTAAGGGGAGGTACAGACGATGAGTAGAATTGGCAGAAAGCCCATCACTGTGCCTGCGGGCGTTGACGTCAGGATTGACGGCAGCACAGTTACCGTCAAAGGCCCGAAAGGCACTTTGACCCAGAGTTTCCGCCCGGAAATGAATATCGCGCTGGAAAACGGCGAGATCCTCGTTACCAGGCCGAACGAAGAGAAATTTGAAAAGAGCATCCACGGGCTGACCAGAACGCTGATTGCCAACATGGTTCACGGCGTTACCGAGGAATTCCGCAAGGAGCTCGAGATCAACGGCGTCGGCTACCGTGCCGCGAAGCAGGGTAAAAAGCTTGTCATGACCCTTGGTTATTCGCACCAGGTGTTCATGGAAGACACTGCCGACATCACAATTGACGTGCCTGCGCCCAACAAGATCATTATCCATGGCCCCGACAAGCAGAAGGTTGGCCAGTTTGCAGCGGAAGTCCGCGAAAAACGCCCGCCTGAGCCGTATAAGGGCAAAGGAATCAAGTATATCGACGAAGTGATCGTCCGTAAGGAAGGCAAAGCAGGCAAGGGCAAGAAGTAATCGAAGGAGTGAATCAACATGATAACAAAGCCTGACAAAAACACAGCCAGACTGAAAAGGCATGTAAGAGTCAGAGCAAAGATCGGCGGCACGCCCGAGTGCCCTCGTCTTGATGTTTTCCGCTCCGCTAAACACATTTATGCCCAGATTATTGACGATGCCAACGGCGTGACCCTTTGCGCGGCATCTTCAATGGACAAGGATTTCGAAGGTTTTGGCGGTAATAAGGAAGCGGCAAAGAAGGTCGGCGCAGTACTTGCGAAAAAAGCGGCCGAAAAGGGCATTGAGAATGTTGTCTTCGACCGTGGCGGCTATATCTATCACGGACGTGTGAAAGAACTTGCTGAAGCGGCTCGTGAAGGCGGCCTCAAATTCTAAGAAGGAGGGATACTTTTGGCTCTTATCGATGCAAGCAAATACGAGCTCACAGAGCGCGTGGTAGCAATTAACCGCGTTTCCAAAACAGTGAAGGGCGGACGCATTTTTAAGTTCGCGGCGCTTGTTGTTGTCGGCGACGGCAATGGTATGGTGGGCTTCGGGCTTGGCAAAGCGGGCGAGGTACCCGACGCAATCCGCAAGGGTATTGAGGACGCGAAAAAGAATCTGCACAAGATCTCGCTCAGGGGCACAACCATTCCCCACGAGATCATCGGTGTATACGGCGCGGGCAGAGTGCTCATGAAGCCGGCTCCGCAAGGTACCGGTGTGATCGCCGGCGGCCCTGTGCGTGCGGTGCTGGAGGTTGCGGGCATCAGGGACATCCGTACGAAGTCCCTTCGCTCCAATAACCCCTGCAACGTTGTCAGCGCAACCATTCAGGGGCTGTGTGCTCTGCGTGACGCTGAGCAGGTAGCCGCTGTGCGCGGCAAGTCCGTTAAGGATATTATTGGTTAAGGAGGAAGCGAACATGGCACAGCTGAAAATCAAGCTCGTCAGGAGTCTTGTCGGCCGCAAAGATGGCCAGATTGCCACCGCGGACTCCTTAGGACTGCGTAAAATCGGCGACGAGACCATTCAACCCGATAATGTTGCCACAAAAGGCAAAATCGCGAAAATTTCCCACCTCATTGAGGTTACCGAAGCATAAAGCAAGGAGGTGCAGGTAAGATGAAATTGCATGAACTTTCCCCGGCGCCCGGTTCCAGCAAAGAAGCATTCCGCAAAGGCAGAGGTGCAGGCTCCGGTAACGGAAAGACTGCCGGCAAGGGACATAAAGGCCAGAAGGCCCGTTCCGGCGGCGGTGTCAGACCTGGGTTCGAAGGCGGCCAGATGCCCCTTCAGAGGCGCGTACCCAAGAGAGGCTTTGTGAATATCTTTGCCACCAAGTACGCGACCATCAACGTTTCCGATCTCGAGAAATTCGAAGACGGGGCGGTTGTGGACGCTCAGGCGCTGCTCGAGTCCGGTCTGATTAAAAAGACCCTCGACGGTGTCAAAGTGCTCGGCAATGGCGAGCTCACAAAGAAACTCACAGTCAATTGCGCGGCTTTTTCTGCTTCTGCAAAGGAGAAAATTGAAAAAGCAGGCGGAAAGGCTGAGGTGAAGTAAGAATGTTTACGACCTTAAAGAACGCATGGGGGATTCCGGATTTAAGGAAAAAGATTCTTTTCACCCTGATGATCATCGTACTGTTCCGGCTCGGCGCTGCCGTTCCGGTTCCGTTCCTTGACGCATCTATTCTTCAAAGTATGGTATCGGATACAGGCAACCTTCTGGGCTACCTGGATATTCTCTCCGGCGGCGCATTTGCCAACGCAACGATTTTTGCGCTGTCAATTACACCGTACATCACTTCTTCCATCGTCATCCAGCTGCTTACAGTTGCCATTCCGGCGCTGGAGCGCATGGCCAAGGAAGGGGAGGACGGCAGAAAGCAGCTTCAAAAGATCACCCGTTACACAACGGTGGGTCTTGCCCTGCTGCAGGCATTCGCTTATTACACGATGCTCCGCAATCAGGCGGGTGCAGTCATGTACACAAGCGGTTTCTCCGGCGTTTTTGCCGCTCTGGTGATCATTGGCGCGTTCATTGGCGGGGCTATGCTGATTGTCTACATGGGCGAAAGAATTGACGACTACGGTGTCGGAAACGGTATCTCCCTGATCCTTTTCTCGGGCATCGTTTCCCGCGGCCCGCACGCTCTGCAGAAACTATGGGCTTACTTTAAGCTGGCATTCGGCGACAACCCCCAGTCGATCTATCTGCTGACCGTTCCGCTGATCATCGTGCTGTTCCTGGCTCTCATTGTTGCGATTATCATTATGACCAATGCTGAGCGCCGCATTCCGGTGCAGTACGCGAAAAAAGTGGTGGGCCGCAAAATGTACGGCGGGCAGTCGACCTTTATCCCCATTAAGGTCAACATGTCCAACGTCATGCCGATCATCTTCGCATCTTCCCTGCTGGCAATCCCGGGCACCATCAAGGCGTTCGCCGATCCCAACGGCACGGGAATGCTTGGCAAGATCCTCGGCGCATTCAACTATAACACATTCCTTTATGCGGCGCTGTATTTCGTCCTGATCCTCGCGTTTAACTATTTTTACGTGGCGATCCAGTATAATCCGATCGAAATATCCAACAATCTGCGTAACAACAGCGGCACCATTCCGGGCATCAGACCCGGCAGGCCGACATCCGATTTCATCGCCAGAATCATCTCCAAGATCACACTGATCGGCGGCGTTGTTTTGGCTCTCATCGCAACCCTGCCGATCGGCGTTGGTGCGGTGACCAGAATGAATATCTCGCTTGGCGGTACGTCCATCATTATCGTTGTGGGCGTTGCGCTGGATACTTTCAGACAGCTTGAATCTCAGATGATGATGCGCCACTATAAGGGCTTCTTAGAGTAAGGGGAGGAGAAGTTATGAAACTGATACTCCTTGGCGCTCCTGGCGCCGGCAAGGGCACACAGGCGGAAATTATCTGCGACCGTCTGCACATCCCCGCGATCAGCACCGGAAACATCATCCGGGAAGCGCTGAAAAACGGGACCGAAATGGGGCTGAAAGCCAAATCCTATATGGAAGAGGGCAAGCTCGTTCCGGACGATGTGGTGATTGGAATTATTAAAGAGCGTCTTGCTCAGGACGACTGCCGGAACGGCTTCATTCTTGACGGCTTTCCGCGCACCGTTCCTCAGGCGCAGGCGCTTGACGCGATGGGAATTGAAATTGACCGCGTGATCGACATTGAAGTTGCCGATGAGGCGATCGAGAAGCGGATGGGCGGCAGACGCGTTTGTGAAAAATGCGGCGCCAGCTACCATGTCGAGGTAAAGCTTCCCAAGCAGGAAGGCGTCTGCGACAGGTGCGGCGGGAATCTGGTAATCCGCAAGGATGACCAGCCCGAAACCGTCCGTGACCGTCTTGCGGTTTACCATCAGCAAACAGAGCCCCTCAAGGATTATTATGCCGAAACCGGCAAACTGAAAATTGTTGTGGGGCAGCAGGAGCTTGAGGAAACAACCAAACTCACTCTTGCAGCTTTGGAGGCGTAGCGTATGGTCGTGCTGAAAACGTCCCAGGAACTTGCGAAGATGAAGAAAGCGGGTTCTGTATCGGCACAGGCGCTACAAGTCGGCGGTGCGGCTGTTCGCCCCGGCATCACTACCGGGGAAATCGACCGTATCATCAAGAGCTTTATCCTTTCCAAAGGCGCCAAACCCTCGTTTCTGGGGTATGGTGGTTTTCCGGCCAGCGCATGCATCTCGATCAACGAGGAAATCATCCACGGCATCCCCGGCAAACGGGTTATTCAGGAGGGCGATATCGTCAGCATTGACGTCGGAGCCATTCTGGACGGCTATCAGGGGGACAACGCGGGAACCTTCGCGGCGGGAAAAGTAAGCGCTGAGGCTCAGGCATTAATGGATGCGACGCAGCAGAGCCTGCTTGCCGCGATTGCGGTGATGCGGCCGGGCGCGCGTCTGGGAGACATTGGCCATACCGTCCAGTCTTATGTGGAAGCGCGCGGTTTCGGAGTTGTCCGCGAATATGTCGGACACGGAATCGGCCGTAAAATGCATGAGGAGCCTGAAGTTCCCAACTATGGGCACCCGGGCCACGGCATACGGCTAGTTGCTGGCATGGTACTTGCGGTGGAACCGATGATCACGCAGCATTCACCGGCGGTGAAAGTACTCGACGACGACTGGACAGTGATAACCGCTGACCATGGACTCGCGGCACACTATGAACACACAATTGCGATTACCGATAACGGCCCGGTAATCCTGACCTTGCCTTGACGGGAGGGTTTGGGATGCCGACTGAAGCGGGAATCATTGTGCGCTCAACAGCCGGGCATGATGCCCGCGGATGGTTTGTGGTTGTTTCAGCGGAAAACGGTTTTGTCTGCTTAGCCGACGGCAAAACACGCCTGCTTGAGAAGCCCAAACTCAAAAGCGAAAAACACATCCGGAAAACCAACACACAGCTGGATTTATCCAGTATCACCACGAACAAAAAGCTGCGGGAAGCCCTTCGGGAATTCCGCGGGAATGAGGGAGGTAATCAGCTTGTCTAAGGAAGATGTCATCGAAATCGAAGGCATTGTCGTAGAAAGCCTGCCGAATGCGCAGTTCCGTGTCGAGCTGCCGAACGGCCACCAGCTTTTGGCGCATATATCAGGTAAGCTGCGGATGAATTTTATCCGTATCCTGCCGGGAGACAAGGTCACGCTGGAGATGTCTCCGTATGACCTGACCAAGGGGCGCATCACCTGGCGTTCCAAGTAAGCAGCGGCCTTGGCCGTTCGTAAACAATCCACGGGATTTTAAGGAGGTAGTTTCAGATGAAAGTAAGACCTTCCGTTAAGCCCATTTGCGAGAAGTG
>JAEXAZ010000051.1 GCA_023394255.1 Bacillota bacterium
GTATATGTACCCTTATTATTTAAAGGAAGTTGAAAAGGGCACAAGCCGGGAATTCATCCAGGAGCTGATCGACAGCTTATGGGTAAAGTTTAATCATTTCAATAAAATAAGGGACCTCCAGGGTTCAAAATGCTTCGACGGATATCCGCTGTTTCAAAACGTAATTCTCGGCGGGATCAACAAAGACGGGGAAGATGTTGTAAACGAGCTTTCCTATATTTGCCTCCAGGCGACGGCCAATACCCGCTTGCCTCAGCCTTCGCTGTCGGTCCGCGTTTCCGCAACCGAAAGCGACCAATTCTATACGGTCGCGGCCGAAGTGGCCGCCCTCGGACTTGGCATGCCGGCATTTTTCAACGACCATGTGATTATACCTGCGCTGGTAAATGCAGGGTATACCCTTGAGGAAGCAAGAGAATACGGGGAGGTCGGTTGCGTGGAACCACAGGTTCCGGCCACTACTCAGGGATTTTATACCGCAGGCTACGTCTGCCTCGCGAAATGCGTCGAGCTTGCGCTGCATAACGGCGTCGACCCGATTACCGGGATTCCTGCGGGACCGAAAACGGGCGAGTTGAACACATTCCACAGCTTTCCCGAATTTATGGCGGCATACGACAAACAGGTGGCGTACTTTTGCCTGCTGCTCACGCAGGGCTCCAATATCATTGAGAAGAAGCACAGCGAGTTGACACCAAGCCCGTTTGCCTCTCTGTTTATCAATGACTGCATTAAAAAGTGTAAAAGCTTTGAAGAAGGCGGTGCCAAATACAATTTCAGCGCGGTCAACGCTGTCGGAATGGTAAATGCCGCCGACTCTCTGGCGTCTATAAAAAAAGCAGTGTTTGAAGACAAGACCATTACGCTGGAAAAGATGGTCGAGAACCTTGACAGCAGAACTCCGGACCCCGTATTTATGAGTTGGCTTTTATCTCTGCCGAAGTATGGAAACGACGATAAGTATGTCGATGATATTTCCGCCAGGATTTCCGAAAAATTCTGTAACGAATTCAATGACAAGAGAAATGCGCGCGGGGGTATTTTCACAGTAGGCTTCCAGAGTATTTCGACCCATATCGCGTTTTCCGAGGCGGTCGGCAATCTCCCCGATGGTAAACGGTTCGGAGAAGTATTGGCAGACGGAGGAATTTCAGCCGCACAAGGACGCGACAAACTCGGCCCGACGGCACTGATTAAATCGGTGAGTGATATTGACCAGTACAAGTTTACAAATGGATCGCTTTTTAATATCAAGCTGAATCCGTCTGTCGTACAGGGCGAAAACGGCATCGAAGTACTGGCCTCTATCATCAAGTCATGCAGAGATTTGGGCATCGGCCAGGTGCAATTTAACGTCGTAAGCCGGGAGACTTTGTTAAAGGCGCAGAAGGAGCCGCAAAAATATGCCAATTTGGTCGTTCGTGTCGCCGGATTTTCCGTGTTTTTTACAGCAATCTGCAAAGAACTGCAACAGGATATTATCAGCCGTACAGAACACCAATAAAAGTTAATTTAGGTGTGGCTATGTAAGAAAAACGTTAAATCCAACAGTTTTTTGCCGAGCTTGTTCAGAATTGTCATAGAAGGTATTCTGAACAAGCTCTTTTTTAACGAGTCGGGTGAATATGGATACCCGTTACCGAGCGCAAAATAAAGAAAAAACGCCGAACCCAAATACAAATTGGGTTCGGCGTTGCGTTAGCGGAGTTAATGGGATTTGAACCCCCGCATTTCTTCGTTTTTCCCGCCCCATAGCAGAAAAAACTCTAATCATTTGTCGAGATCCTGTATCGCCACCATTTATAGAGCTTCATAAACTCTGCCTCCATGCGGATTTTTACATGTTTGGTGAAAATAGATGCCGACAGCAAGCTTAATGAATGAACGGAAAAACGACAGGGTAAAGAAGCTTGATGGCAAAGCCATTCAATCTTCTTGGACGGTATTATTTTACTTTTCTCACTCCGTTTCCATCGACATCATATCCATCCACCTTAGTGTTTCTGGCGAGAGAGCCGTCTGCATAGAAGTAATACCATTTGCCGTCGATCTGAAACCATTTTCCGTATGCCATCAGGCCGTTCCTGGTGAAGTAGTACCGTTTGTCGCTGATGTTCAGCCAGCCTACGGTTGCTTTATTGCCGGAGTAATACCTCCAGTTGTCGCCGTCCTTCACCCAGCCGGTTTTCAAAATACCGGTGGTTTCAAAGAGATACTTTGCGCCGTCAATAGTCTGCATTTTAGTGAGGGGCTTGCCGTCCTGATAGTACAGGTATTGTCCGGCATCATTCTTTGCCCAGCCTTGGGCCGTCGCCGGGTCGATGGTCAACTTGATGTAACGGTGGAGCATGGAGGAAAGCTCCGCACGGGTTGCATTGGGTTTCGGATGAAACCTGTTGTTCGTGTCGCCCATCATGATGCCAGCCTGTTGCATGGCCGTGACTGCCGTTTTGCAGGTACTGCCGATGCGCGAAGCATCCGCATAGACGGTTGCTTCACGGGTCACGGGCAGTTTGTAGCCGGTGGCTTTGGCATAATTCGCGGAGATCACCGCGATTTCCTCACGGGTGATTGCCCGTTCCGGAGCGAACTGATTGTTCCCAATGCCCTGCACGACGCCTTTGCTGTACGCCCATTCAATGTAGGGCCGGAAGGGGCTGTCGGCCTTCACATCGGTGAAGTGGTTCCTGGTGTATGTCTTTGTGTCTACCCCTGCCAGCCTGCCGAGCGCCGTCACCAGCATTCCGCGGGTAATGGCTGTGTCGGGCGAGAAGGTGGTTTTTGATGTGCCTGTGAGAAGTCCTCTGCCCACCACATAGTCGATGCTGTCCTTTGCCCAATGGCTGCCGATGTCGGCAAACCTGTCACCTGGAGCCGTGTAACCCACGCCGTACACCGAGAAGTGGTCTGTGGTAAATAGCAGGCTTCTGCTGTTCACGTCATAGGCCGAGCCGGAGATACGCTGTGCTTTACCTTTTGCATCCACATACACGCCAAATAGATAGCCAACAGGCTCATCCTTGCCCGGTGTGTAGGGGATGGAAAGGATGGCAGTTCCGCTGCCGAGACTGGTTACATTGACAGTTTTGCCATCCTTGACATAACTGATGGTGATGCTATAAACCGGCCTGTTTCCGAGAAGGGCCTTTGCCTCTTCAGAGAGCCCGGTCGCCGGGGCGATGGTGATGCTGATATCACCGCCGCTCTGCTTTTGAATTTCCTCCAAGGCTTTGAGGTCAAGGCCGAGGGAAATCGGCGCCCCGCTCAGTTCAAGCTGAGACACTCCTGCACTCACAAGGCTGTTCAGGGAATCCCGGCTTACAGTTATTGTCAGGGAGGTTGCATCCTTCGGCAGTGTGGCGGCAAGCTCCACGGCGATGCCGTTTGCTGTTTTGCCTTGTGCCTTTGCGTCACTCCGTGCTCTGGCAATGACTTCGGTGATCGTTTTATCGGTTATCGACGCACTGGACGCTCCGCCTGTACCGGCTGTCGCGGTGACAGGCGCCGTTGCCGTAACTGGCTGGTCGGGCTTCTTTTCTGGTGTAGTGGTCGCGGGGATGCTCGGCGTATAGGAATCGTCACCAGAGCCTGCACCACCGCCGTTATAGCTCCATCCGGCCGTGACCGTTAAATTGGATGTTACATTAGTAAAGGCTTTGTCCCAACCGGTGAAGGTATAGCCGTTGCGGGAAACAGCAGGGGCCATTGCCGCACTGCCCTCGGCAATAGTCTGTGTTAATTCACCGCCGCCTGTACGCGAGCCGCCATTCAGGTTAAAGGTGACAAGATAAGTCTGCTCCGCAACGGTAAGGGTACCGTTCGTGCGGGTCGTAATGGTGTAGTTATCCGTTGCCGTTCCGCCTGTAATCGTAATGGCATAACTGCCCGGTGTATTGCCGTCAAAGGTTGGGCAAGCCAGTACAGGTTCGACGCTCAAAGCGTCCGCCTTGGTCTTGCCGGTGGGCAGATTGTCTACTGTATAGGTAAGCGCCGGCAGGCTACGGCCCTTGATGACCGATTTATAATCGGCGACAAGAGTAATCTGCCGCTTTTCAATGGTAAAATTGACAGTACCCGAAGCAATGGAAAGCTCGTAGTTGTCACCCGCATCTAAATTACCGAGTGCAATAGTGTAATTTCCTGTATTTTCTCCCGCCGTGCGGGAAAGTGAGCCGGTGAATACATCGCTGCCTGATAATATGGGGGATGCCGTATAAGTCAGCACAGGGTCGGTCGCGCCGTATTTTTTGCTCTGCCCCTCTGCGGGCGTGATGGTAACTGCCTTTTTGCCTATGGTGTAGGTAAGATTTTGTGTTCCGCAATAGTTGCCGATGCCGGTAATCGTCAGCGTCACCGTTCCGGCGTTTGTACCCGCGCTGGTGCCGCTGCTGTCTGTGCTGGCGATGGAGACGGTATAATCTATATCTTTCTCCAGCGCTTCGCCATCAAAGGTAATAGTCAGGGTTGGAAGCTGTTGACTGCCATTATAGGTAAAACTGGCTGTATTCGGTATTGCGGTGGCATACTGGATATCCCGCGCCATCAGATATAATCCGCCCTCGCCGCTCTGCCCCGCAAGTCCTTTCAACACAGGCAGTTTATCGTCCTCAAAAGTCCAAATACCGCTATCCCAGGGGCTGGCATGCCAGTTGTCCGCTGTCGTCCAGAAGCTGATGCCGAACAGGGTCTGCGAGGTCACATCCGCGCCGTCCTTTTTACCGGAGCCTTTATTTGTCCAAGTACCGGGAATGTCACTGAAAGCGTAGTTGTCCAAAAGGGTTCCAGAGGCGACATTCCCCACCACACGCCCGACACTGCTTGAACCGGATATTTTGTGGTTCAATGCCACACAATTCTTCACTGTACAACTACTGGCAGAGCCAACCACACCGCCGACGGAAGATGTACCGCTGACAGTGACGGTTGAATAGCAATGCTCTACTGTGCCGCCATACACGCTTCCCACTACGCCGCCGATCTCTTGGGTGCCGCTGACCTCCCCCGTCACATAGCAGTTTTCCACCGTGCCACCATCGATATAACCCACCAAGCCGCCGGTGTACATTCTTCCGTGAATGTTTGCATCCACAACGCCGAGGTTTTTAACTGTACCTCGCACATGGCCAAACAGACCTTGAAAACTTACATCTCGATTGATGCTCAAATTTATGATACGATGGCCGTTTCCGTCAAAGGTTCCCAAAAGTGGCTCGGACACGCTGCCGATTGGTGTCCAGTCCGGATAACGGGAGAGGTCAATGTCAGCCATCAGCTTAAAGTAAAACCTTTCGCAGAGATACATATTTTGTGCCACATAATTAAGCGTGGCAGCGTCGTAGATTTCAAAAGGATTCTCCACACTGCCCCCCACACCCAACAGTCCTGCAATGTAGGCCGGGAGCACATGGTTCTGATCCGAAACTCCCTTTAGCACCGGCAGTTTGCCTTGCTCAAGCGTCCATATATCCGTGTTCCAACCCTTTAGCGCGCCGGATGTCCACAGGGTTTGGACAGCGGTGCTATCCGCGTCCTCGCCGTTCAAGTCGTTGGCGGTGCCGGACGCCGTGGAACCGTTTACATCTATACCGCTCCATGCGTAGTTTTTATTATTAGGGTCACCGGAAGCACTGGAAGTGATTTCCCCCGCAATACGGCCTGCGGCGGTATCTGCAAAAACCCCCGCGCCCAGCGCGGCGCTCAGCGCAATTCTTGCACCGGCGTCAACCTGACCGGCTACGCCGCCCGCATAAGAATTCTCTCCGGTTGCGGAAATATCGGCGGCACTGACGCAGTTTGTGACAGCAGCACTTTGATAGAGCCGACCGGCGATTCCTCCTGCATAGATAGTGGGAGGGCTGGTTGGCGGCTCGGAAACCCCTTTGGCCTTGGCCGATACCGCCCCATAAAAAGCGCAGTTGTTTAGCGTACTGCCCTGTTCCAGCAAGCCGATCAGACCGCCTGCGCAATAGCTTCCGGACTTTCCCTCTCCCGTAACGGAACCTGTGGCGGCACAGCCGGATATTGTGCTGCCTCCACTCACTTGGCCGACCAGACCAGCAATTTTTCCATCAGAGTAGTCTGTGTTACCATGCAGGGAAATGCCCTCCAGAAACAAATTCTGGAGGGTACCGGCTGTCACCTGACCGAAAAGACCGATATTGGTTTCATTGTTTCGGTTGATATACAGTCCGGTGATCGTTTTGCCGTTTCCGTCAAAGACGGCGTTTACAAACGCCTCAATAGGCACCCACCCCTTGCCGCCGTCATAATCCTTGCCGTAAACCGAGAGGTCGATGTCGTTTTCAAGACGATAGTATTTCTTAACGGAAGAACCCCCGCCACTTTTGAACATATCCGCCATGTATTTCAGGTCGGCGGCGTTGTGGATGCGATAAGGGTCATCGCTTGTTCCTGCCCCCGCAAGCCCCGTGATATAGGCGGGGAGCGAATCGCTCTGACCGGATAAACCGGCCAGCACCGGCAGCTTGCCTTCTGCATATGTCCATTCCGTGTCATTGTCAAACAACGATTCAAAGAAGCCTGCCGCCTTGATGCCGGCGGCTGTTTTGGATTCACCGTCCACCTGATCCGCACCCTCAACAGGCGTTTTTGCGCTGTCATCCTGCGTCACCGTCATTCCGGAAAAGGCAATGTTACTGGAAAGGGTGCCGCCATCGGTATGCCCTGCTACGCGCCCCACTTTGTTTGTGCCGCTGACCGAAGGATTCAGCGCGGCACAATTTTGCACCGTTCCGCTGGAGTGATATCCCATCACACCGCCGATATCATCGATACCGGAGATATCGCTGGTGCTATAGCAGTTGATCAGTGTTCCGTCAGACGCCGTGCCGACCACGCCGCCGACATTGGCAGTGCCGGAGACAGTGCCGGTGCTGTAACAATTTTGCACTGTACCGGAATACAGATGACCCGCCACACCGCCGATTCCGATTGCGCCGGCTACAGTACCGGTACTGTAGCAGTTTTCCACCATACCATTGGAGTATCCCACCACGCCGCCGACATAATTACCGCCAGTAATGTTGACATTCTCCACGCCAATATTCCGTATTGTTCCGCCGCTGCCGATGCAGCCAAACAGTCCCTGAAAATGCTCATTGCGGTTGATATACAGCCCCGTAATACGGTTGCCGCCGCCGTCAAAGACGCCACCAAAAGGGCATCCGCTTGTGCCAATGGGCATCCAACCCTTGTCTTTAGAGTATGCCGACAGGTCAATATCGTTCATCAGCTTCAGACTGACCTTGGCATCCACATCGTTGAACAAAAACAGCTCCAGCCCATTTTCGCGGGCATTGACCAGCGTGGCAATCTCGGAAAGCTGTGCCGCTGTAGTGATCTCCAGCGGGCTATCTGTTGTGCCGCCGCCCGCCATGCGCGCCATCATTCTGTCGACTGTCTGCGGAATATAGAGCGTGATACGGGGAAGTTCCACGCTGTCCTCAATTCCATATTCCTCGCCCAAAATGGCGGTAAATACATATAGTCCACGCACGGGGCATTCTGTGTCATACTCCTGCACCGTTTTCCATGTCACCGGGATTTCAGCCGCTTCATCCCTTACCGTGCCACCCACTGTTTCCGGAAATTCCGGAGTGGTGGTATTCTGCCAGCGAATATCCTCGGGCAGCTCGTCAAAGGCCGTCACCGTACCGGTGATGATAGCCGCTGCGCCTACTGTTACGGTGATAATTTGGGTTTCCACACCTTTGGCAGGGGTAAGCCCCTCCGGCAGCCCAGGCGTGAAAACATATGTACCCGTCGTTTCGCCGTCGTATTCCGGTGATGAAGCCCATGTGACAGGTAGGGGAATGGTCATTTCATCTGTGCTGTCTGCGGTTTTCTCCGTTGGCTTGATTTCGAAGCGATCTCCATCTTCTCCCGCATCGGAGGGAGAGGGGATTTCAGCCTCTTCGCCAGCTTCAGTGCCATCTATTTCATCAATACCAACCTCTGGCCCGCTGACCGAATCGGCGCTGTCCAGCTCCGCATCAACTTCTTCGGAGTCCAACACCGGTTCTTCCTCTAAAGCTGCAACCCGTATCGTCGCCGTCAGGATATCAGGCAGCTCCAAATCCTTTTCGGATGTACCAAGCGGCACGCTCCGTATTGCAATGTCCGGCCCCAATGCCTCGAAAACGGTAATCTCACCGCTTGTGCCAATGGGAAATGTGCCTGTTTCAGCCTGCGCCGGGACAGGCAGCATACCCATAACCATGATGGCGGACAGCACCATAGCTGTGAGCATTTGCTTTGTTTTGTGTCTGCTCATACCATTTCCTCCACTTCATATGTTGCAAATTCATTTTGTTATTCAATCCACCGCATACTTTGTCAGTTAGAAACAGAAGAACCGTGGCTGTTTTGCCTGACTGCTTGAATTTAAGGCAGATAGGTGATATACTAAAATCAAGATAACCCATTTTAGTGAACAAGTTCACTTACCAGACTTATTATAATTCAATTTTCAAAAAAATTCAATAGAGGGGCGGAAGCATGAGAGAGAAAAAAAACGATAAAAGAAAGGTGCAAGGCGCAGAAACAAAAAAGAAGCTATATGAGATTGCGGAAAGGTTATTCACAGAGCGCAATTTTTCCGATGTGAACCTAGAGGACATCACCGACGAGGCCGGTATCACCAAGGGCGCCTTTTATGTACACTTCGAATCCAAGGATGCGCTGATCGCCATTTTAATTGCTGATTATGCGTCCCGAGCCGATACGGATTATAAAGCTTTTGTGGAAAATTTACCCGATGATATGTCATCCTCATCGGTATTGCTTGCTTTAGAAGAAAAAATTGCCGACACGCTTTCGAATACGCTCGGCTACGAAAACATGAAAAAGGTCTATCAGATGCTGCTTACAGGAACGATGGGCACCGAAGCGGTCAAAGGTTATGGACGGGAGCTTTATGCACTATTTTACAGCATCCTGGAAAAAGGTATCCGATGCGGGGAGTTTACATCTTCGTTGCCGTTGGAGGAGCTTTCCCGGCATTTTGTAATGGCGATACGGGGCGTCAGCTATGAATGGTGTGTCCGCTATCCTGACTTTGATTTGAGAGGGCAAGCGATAGAGCATTGCCGGTTGCTTTTGGAGGGAATATGTTCTCACACAAATAAAAACGTCTAACCATTTAGAGCCTGCACCGAAAGCAATTTGTATTTGAAAGAAGACATAAAAAAGCGGGCGTATCTTCGTTTGAAAATACACCCGCTCATTGGAAAAGGCCGATGCCATGCGGATTTGACCGCATGGCATCTATCATTACCTGAAATTTTGGCGCGCCTGAGGGGATTTGAACCTCCGACCTACCGCTTAGGAGGCGGTCGCTCTATCCTGCTGAGCTACAGGCGCATAGCCTAATTATTATAGTGCAGGTGATGCGGTTTGTCAACCTGAATCCAATTTCCCATTATGAAATTATTGTGAAAATCATTGGCGGGTACTTTTAAAAGTATCCGCATCGTGGTATATTATTAATTGTATATTCCGGCGCTTACGGAGAACCGGATGTGGTGCCGGAAGCGTGTTGGCGGGCACCGCCTGAAAAAGAGGGCGTCATTTTGCGGCGCCCGCGAGAGGATTGTGAAACTGATTGATCAAAGAAAAATCATGTGGGGCGCTGGTTTTCCGGAAAAATGCCGGAAAGACGGAGCTTCTGCTTATAAAGCACCGCTGCGGCGGGCACTGGTCTTTCCCCAAGGGGCATGTGGAATCCGGTGAAAATGAGCTGCAGACCGCGCTGCGGGAAATTAAAGAGGAAACGGGGCTGGAAGTTTCGCTGATGGATGGGTTTCGCCAGAGCGTTGAATATTTTCCGAAGCCCCATGTAAAAAAACAGGTTGTCTATTTTTTGGGCACGCCGGAAGGGGACGACACCGTCCGGCGGCAGGAGGAAGAGATCAGCGAATACCGTTGGTGTCTGTTGGAGGATGTCGAAGGGATGGTTACTTTTAAAAATGATAAAAAACTGGTAAACGAGGCGAAACGTTATCTGAAACAGTGGGACAACCTGTAGGGCGAATACCGCTATAAGGGAAGGCGATTCATTTTGAGCAACCACGCGCCGGTTAAAAAATTTTTATTTTCGTCTCCCACCAGAACGATTACGTTAAGCTTTGCGGCGGTCATTTTGTTGGGCACGCTGCTTCTTATGCTGCCGGTATCCAGCCGGCAGCAGGCGGCGACGCCTTTTCTCGACTGCCTTTTCACCGCGACTTCCGCTACCTGTGTCACCGGTCTGGTGGTTTATGACACTTATACGCACTGGTCTTTATTCGGCCAGAGTGTGATTCTCTGTTTGATTCAGGTCGGTGGGCTCGGATTGGTGACTTTTACCGTATTTTTTCAAGTTCTGATCCACAGAAAAATCGGGCTGCGGGGGATGCATCTTGTGCAGGAATCTGTGGCTTCTATTGACACAGACATTGCGTTCCTGCTGAAAGTCGTCGTTGCAACGGCGCTGCTTGTGGAACTGGCCGGCGCGCTGGTTTTAATGACCGCATTTATCCCTACTTATGGGGCGGACGGAATTTATATCTCCGTGTTTCTGGCGGTTTCCGCTTTCTGCAATGCGGGCTTTGATATCCTGGGGCGCGAGGCGCCTTATATTTCCCTGTCAAACTATAACGGCCACCCCGTTGTTCTGATTACGATCGGGTTGCTGATCATCATCGGGGGAATCGGCTTTATCGTGATTCATGATATCATTGCGGCGCATAAAAATCATCGCCGGCCGACATTGCACACCCGCATTGTACTGGTGGCTACAGGGATACTGCTTGTGCTGGGGATGCTGATGACCGCTTCGCTTGAATGGAAAAATCCCGCAACGCTGGGCGCCCTGCCGTCCGCGGGGCAAAAGCTGCTCGCTTCCTGGTTCCATTCGGTGACCTGCCGGACGGCGGGCTTCAACACGATTCCCATCGACGCGCTCTATGGCATTACAAAATTGTTGTCGGGCCTCCTGATGTTCATCGGCGCCGCGCCCGGCTCGACGGGCGGCGGTATCAAGTGCACCACCGCCGCGGTCATTTTTATGACCGTTTACTGTGTGATCCGCGGCGACGAGGACACAACTGTTTTTCATCGCAGGGTGGAAAAAAGCGCTGTTTATAAGTCGTTTGCCGTCGGGATCCTCGGCGGGCTTGCCGTTGCGGTCACTGCCGGCTTTATGGTTGCCACGATGCGTGAAACCCATGCGGTAGGCGGGGTAGACGCATTGTTTGAGAGTGTGTCGGCATTTGCAACCGTTGGACTTACCACGGGGATCTCTGCGGTGGCAAATACCCTGTCTAAAATTTTGCTGATTTTCTTAATGTATATCGGCAGGCTTGGGCCGGTTACTTTTTTCCTTGCGCTGGCCATGCGCCCGACCGCAAACCGGCGGGAAATTCTGCCCGAAGGCAAAATTCAAATCGGATGATTTATGTAGGAAACGCGGGAAGCCTTCCCGCGTGCAAGGGGCCGGCTGTCAGCGCATCATATACTCCACGCTGTCCAGCATGCTTCCGAGTGTTTTGATGGCTTTCGCTGCGTTTTTTTTGATTTTTCTGCCTGTGTTTGGTCCGCGGTGACCGGACATCATATAAGCCGCGGTGCCGGCTGCCATAGCTACGGCCAGTCCGGTAACGGCAGTGGTTGCTGTTTTGTTCATAATTTCCCACCTCCCGGTTTTTTAGCGATTGCTCGCTTTTCTATTGTAACCCGCGGTGAAAAAATCATTACGCAACTTTCTGGAAGCGGGATTTCCTCACTCCTCCGATTTCTCAAAAAATTTGAAATTTTAAAAAAGCAGGTGAATCCATGCAAAACCGTCCGCCGCGCGTTGCCGCTATCCACGGCCTTGCTGGCTTCGGAAGAAGCTCGCTGGCCGCCGTAATTCCCACGCTTTCCTCTATGGGGGTGCAGGTCTGCCCGGTTCCGACCGCCGTCCTTTCCACCCACACAGGCGGCCTTGGAGATGTGGAATACCGCGACCTGACCGATTACATACGCCCGTGCGTAGAGCACTATAAGCGTCTGAATCTGGAATTTGAAGCGATCTATTCGGGGTTTCTGTCCAACCCGTCCCAGGCGGACGATATGAAAGCTTTTATCGCCGAGTATCCCCACGCGCTCGCGGTGGTGGACCCTGTTATGGGGGACCACGGGAAGCCCTATCGCACCTGCACTCCCGCGCTTAGGGAAAAGATGCGGGCCCTGGTGCAGTCGGCGGATATCATTACCCCCAATCCAACCGAAGCCTATCTTCTGCTGGGCGAAGCCTATCAGCACGAACCGTTTACAAGGCAGAAGCTGAAGAGCATGCTTGCACGCCTCTCGGAGCTCGGCCCGCGCTATGTCGTCATTACCGGCGTGGAGACAACCTCCGGAGAGTGCGCGAACGTGGGCTATGATAAAGGCCAGAATGCTTATTGGTATGTTGATTATGACTACGTTCCCATTGCTTATCCCGGAACAGGGGATATTTATGCCAGTGTGCTGACCGGTTCGATGGTCACCGGAGACAGCTTTCCCATCGCGATGGACAGGGCAACCCGTTTTGTGGAGCTTGCCATCAAAATCACATTCAGCTACGGGACAGATACCCGTTATGGCGTTATGCTGGAAAAATGCCTTGAATGGCTGACGCATCGGGAAATTCTCAAAAACTATCAACTTTTGTGAAACGAAAAGAGCCGGCCGCATGAAGCGGCCGGCTCTTTTAAACCGGATACCATTTTAAACAGCCGACAGGCGTTTTTGAAGTTCAGCTTCCGCCTCGGCCAGTCCCGAGTAATAGCTGGTGCGGAACCCCCAGACCCGGCCGTCGCTGAGGGACAGCGAAAGCGTCTGAATGGGAGCCGTCCTGCGGTACATGGAAAAACCATAGCTGCCGGCGGAAAAACCCTGCCCTTCGCCCGAATCAAACCGGACTGATTTTATCTCCGAATAAGGGGACTCCAACTCAAAAAACGGCGTATGATAACGCACGCCGTTTTCCAGCAGGATCAGCCGCTTGCCGGAGTTAAAGACCAGATGCAGCCCGAACGCGATGCCGATGATCGGAAGGCAGACCGGGATCAGGATGCGATACCAGGGAACCGTTCCTGAAAAGACGCCGAATTCTCTCCAGTAAAAAACAAACAAAGCGGAAACGGCAAAGCAGAGGAACGCTTTAAACAATAACAGGACGCGTTTCGTCCCTACGGCCATGATTGGCTTCCCCAAATGCCCGGTGCCGTCATGCAAGTCCACAGTCGTTATAGTCCTTCCATCTTTCGTGATAGGCGCGCTCGCTGGCATAGCGATAAATGGAATAGCCCGCCGTAATGCAGAGCACCAGAAGCGCGGCCGCATATGGAAGCATCATAGAAAACAGGGATTTATATTTGTGATTATAATACATGATTAAGCCCTCCTTCGCGGGTGCGTGTTTTAGTTATCATACCGCAAAAACTTTGGTCCGTCAACCGGACAAGCGTTATTTGGAAGAATTAAATCGTTACCGGATGAGCGGGCAATGATTCAGGCAAAACAGTGAGCCGGGTACTTCAAAAAATACCCGGCTCATCTGTGCTTGAGCGGTCCCGGCGGCCGATTTGACGCGGCATCTGCTCTATTCCGGTTGCTCGATGGTGCATCGGGTCAACGGATACCGGGTTGCGGGCATTGTTGAGGCGGGGCTTTATTTTAACGATCTGAGCGTGCAGGTCATCGCGGACGGAAAACACCTGCCCGCCTCGCTCTTAAAGCTGATCTACCGCTGTAAAGGCCCCGACAGGATTTCCTTGATTACGGATGCGCTGTTTGCCGCGGCTGCCGATTATCCGGAGGGGGAACTGATTGTCCAGAAAAACGGGATGTCCACCGTTTTGGAAGACGGGGTCATGAAGCTGCCGGACCGTCAGGCTTTTGCCGGGAGCATTGCAACGACTTCCCGCCTTGTGCGCAATATGATGGAACTTGCCGGAGCTGATCTGGTGAGCGCTGTCCGGATGGCTTCCCGCACCCCGGCACGTGTCATTCATGCAGACGACCGGAAAGGCAGGATTGCCATAGGATATGACGCCGACCTTTTGGTCATCGACGAGCAGATTCATGTCTATCGGACTATTGTCATGGGGAACACGGTGTTTGAACAGAAAAACGGGACGGACTAAGCAC
The DNA here is from genome assembly GCA_023394255.1 of Bacillota bacterium. Lineage (GTDB taxonomy): Bacteria > Bacillota > Clostridia > Oscillospirales > Ruminococcaceae > Anaerotruncus. Next base: position 14,176 of record JAEXAZ010000051.1, read on the forward strand.
TTCCCACGCCAAAAGAGCTCGTCCCCAACACCACTGTTCGGGTTGTCGATAAGGCGGGGAAAAAGCTGCCGGCCAAGTCCGCCGATTTTTCGCCATGAATGAGAAATAGCTTTTTTGAAGCGCCGCAGATAAATAGGAAGCAACTGTTCTATGCTCCTGAAAGATGGGCATAAGCCGTTCTTTTAGCTACCCCCCCTGCATATAGATGAATAGACAGAATAGCAGGGGAGGCTTTGTCTTGAAAGGATTGCCGGAGGAACGCGCCATTACGTTCGCACATTATATCATTGACCATAACACCACTGTTCGGGCCGCCGCTAAGGAATTTCATATCAGCAAAAGTACAGTACATATGGATGTAACAAAATGGACCGGATATTTCAGCTGAAATATCCGGTCCATTTCGTTTATGGTGGCGACATTTAAACAATGCTTTCCCTGCCTGATCTTGACGGTACTTTGTGACCGGTGGGCAGTTTCATGTAATGCGGAGCAACCTGACTATCGGCGGTGGCGGGATGCTGATTCAGTCTTTATATTATAATAAACCAGCTTTCTTGATCTCATCTCTCATCTGTTCCAGAATGGCACCTTTTGTTGGCAGATTCGGGCGGTAAGGATCGCCGACATCCAATCCCATGATATTTGCCATATCTTTAGTGGCAACCGGGAAGCTTGCCTTATCCATTATCAGGCGTACGGGATTTAGCTTATACTGCGCTTCCAAAGAGCCATTCAAATCCCCCGCGGCAAACTTTTTGTAGATGGAGGTAACCAGTTCGGGGAACATATTCGCAGTCGTGGCGACGGCCCCTGCCGCCCCGTGAACCAGCGCTCCGTAGATCAATGTATCCTTTCCGCCAAACACCTTGAAATCAAGGTGACGGGTGCGGCGGATAAACTCGCTGGTCTGGGTCATATCGCCGCTGGAATCCTTCATTCCTACGATATTCTCCATCTCTTCCGCAAGTTTCAGAACCAGATCGGAGCTTAATGTATAGCCGATTCTTCCAGGATTGTTATAGAGCAGCATGGGAGTACCGGGGATGGAAGCCGCAATCGCCTTAAAGTGCTGATACAATTCCTCCTCGGTGGGTTTGAGGAACATGGGCTGCAAAACAGATACCCCGAAAGCACCAGCTTTTTCTGCCATCTGGGCAATGCGGATACATTTCTTTGTCTGGACTCCGCCGATTCCCATATATACCGGTACGCGCCCTTTGGTTTCGTCCACCATAATTTTTAAAGCGCGCTCCATCTCGTCCTCTTCTGCCATATAAAACTCGCCGTTGCTTCCAAAGGCAAGGATTCCG
>JAEXAZ010000058.1 GCA_023394255.1 Bacillota bacterium
CGTACATCCAGCACGCCTTTTTTGAGCTGTGCCCTGAAAAACATGGGCGTGATATCCCGGCTATTGCTGTAATCGAGGTCAAACAGCATAAAGCCCAGATCCACATCCGTATCGGGGCTGGCAGTCGTAATCTCTCCGCCCTCCCATTTTTTAAACTGCGCGGGAAATTCGCGGCATCCAAAGCAGGGCTGATGATAGCACTGCCCCTTTTCCAGTCTGCGGCGCATAATATCGGAAAATTTGCCCTCGTTGTCCCCCGGAGATGCTTTTTCGGTCATTTCAAAATGTGCCTCAATCACATAGTGCACATCCTGCAGTACCATGGCGGCGCGCTGCTGAATATCGTCCGCGGTGCTGATCAGCAGCGGCGCAGTACCGCCGTTTATCACGCTGGAAACATTCCGTACGGATATTTTGGATTTCACCTCGTTGCGGCGGATATTGGTGAACCGAATCGGGTTGAGCAGATAGATTTTGTCGATCTTCCAGCGCATACCGGGGTGCCAGTAGATGGATTCGAGCAAACCGCGCGCCGCCGAGGGCGTCATGACATCGTAGCTGACGCGTTCAACCTTCATTTCCGGTCTGGAAAAGCAGGCATACTCCCCCCAGACCTCAACTTTTACGGACATTTTCCCGCTCCTTTCTTTTAGACAATATATCCCTGCCCCTCGTTTGCGAAAAAAGCAAGACCGGTTTCTTCGCTATAAAGGGAACGATCGTTCAGGATAGCAGCATCCGGACCAATTTTCTCAATTGCACCGCTTTGCAGCAACTGGTTAAAATGCTGCGGATAGGCGTTGACCGCATATTGCCCAAGTTTACGCATCAGGCCGCGGCTGGGACCTTGCGCCCGAAGCTGTTCAACAAGCATTTCGCCCTCTCCGCGGGGAATATAAACGGTATACCCCGCATTTTCAATCATATGAAACCGCTGTGCCACGGTGGCAAACGGCAGGGTTCCGCTCTCAATTTCTCTGAGAATCCGGTTTTTGTCCAGTTCCTTTTCGTCCTTGAGCCTGTAATACAGAAAATGAAAGTATTCCTCTATTGCCTGCGGCGAAGAGGGGTCCTCATACAGCCGCATCGCCCTCTGCGCCGCCGCAATGTTTTGAAGGAGCATCTGGGGCGGGCTTTGTTCTTCCTCAAAAATATAAACCATGCTTTCCGACAATAGGCGTTTGCCCTCGCGGTTGCAGCGGCCGGCGGCCTGAATGATCGAATCCAGTCCTGCGAGCGCGCGGTAAACAACGGGAAAATCCACATCCACACCCGCCTCAACAAGGCTTGTCGAAACTACCCGGCAGGGCAGCTGTTCGGAAAGACGACGGCGTATTTCTTCCAGCACACTGCGCCTGTGGGCGGGGTACATCGTGGTAGAAAGATGAAAACTGCCGTCCTTTTTAAGCTGTCCATAGAGGCTCTGCGCCTGCTTACGGCTGTTTACAATGCATAAAACCTGATTTTCACCGTTCAGCCTGTACGCCAGTGCTTCATTGGAAAGCGTCCCCAGCTTTTCATATCGCACCCGCCGGAAAAAATCATGCATTTCCGCGGTGCCGGGACAAAGTTCAACGACAGGAAAGTCCTCCAGACGCTTTTTAAACAGCGGGTTGAGCGCAGGCTGTGTCGCCGTACAGAGCACCGCGGTGCATCCGTAGTTTTTTACAAGCTGCGCAATGGCATTCACGCAGGGTTCCAGACAGGGAACGGGGAGCATCTGCGCTTCATCAAATATCAAAACGCTGTTCACAATATTGTGAAGCTTGCGGCAGCGTGACGAACGGTTGGCGTACAGCGACTCAAAAAACTGCACGGCGGTCGTTATAATGACAGGTGCGTCCCAATTCTCGGCGGCAAGATAGCTCTTGTCCGTAACGGTTCCGTTTTCGTCGGTATTATACTCAACCCCCGCATAATGGGCAACCACATTCTCCGCGCCGAATATCTTTTCAAATACCAACTGTGTCTGCTCAATGATGCTGGTGTAGGGAATGACATAGATTACCCGCCGCAAATGATTTTTCAGCGCGTGCTGCAGGGCAAACGCCATGGAACCGACTGTCTTCCCCCCGCCTGTTGGAACGGTCAGGCTAAATAGCCCCCTGTCGCGCCTGCCTGTTTCCAGCAGCGTTTTAAGAATCTCACAGCGTTTCTGATTAAGAGCTGTCTTCGCATCCCACCAACCCGCTATGTACTGGTCGAGCAGATTGCTCAGTTCTTCCATGGTGGATTCGTTCCCGCGCTGGACGGCACCATTATTCATAAATGCCTCCGTATCGAGAAAATCCGCATCCACGAGGCAGGAATACAGCATTCGCACAAAGAAAAACTGGCTCTGTACATCGGCCGGCAGCGAGGGCGGCGGTGGGGAATTTGCATAACGGACTTCAGACTGAAATCGGCTGTACTCTTCAATATCCCGTCCCACCTTGCGGGCCATCTTCCCAAAGAAAGTGGGGGCATCCGCTGTATCGAACTTACGGTTCCCAAGGTCGGGCAGGCCGCTGTGATGACCCGCAATACAAAAAGCCGCAGGCACGTTCTTCAATTCAAAAAAGGCTACCTGCGCGCCTGCCGTGGAATGGTCCACAGAGTCGCCGGAGCCTTTGATACGCAGCTGAAATTTTTCAGAATATTTGCCGATATCATGCAGAATTCCACACAGATAGCCCAAATCTTCCGCAAAAAATGCTCGTGAAAATTTGGCCGACATTGCGGCGGTGCCTGTCAAATGTTCGAGAATGCTCTGCTCTCTATGATGAATGGGATCCATGTGTGCTAAATAATTCATGCTGTCATCCCTCTAATAAGAAGTAAAATCATTCTCTTATAATCCCCGTGACTGCGCAGGTCGCTGACGCTCATCATTACGTTTGCAGAATGCCTTCAACAGGCCTGAAGCATCTCTCCGGGTTTGTCCTTGGGTAGACATAATTGAAAGTTGCGCACCAATTTGCAAACCGATGCTACCTGAGAAACCTTTCTAATGATTGCTACGGCCCTCCATTAGGAAAATCACACATTATTGCACGATGCAACGTTGTTTGAACTGCGTGTTATCGCTAATTTAGGAAATTAAGCTAGTTTCTATTTTATCTAAGCATTTTGTATTGGATTATATTCCTATAGTTTAATTTTAGCATTATCGCCTCTATATTTCAACACAAAACCCCATGTTTATGCTTTTTCTACAAAAAAGCCAAAAGCTTTCTTTTCAAAGGGTTCGGTACAGCGTTGCCTTTTTGAGCTCGGTCAGATCCTCAATCTTCTGGATGGAATACTGCCTGGTTCCATATAGTTTCCCCGCTTTCCCAACTGCCGCCTTTCCGGCCACGCACTCTGACTGCTTTCAAACCTTTCCGTGTCCGGTCAGCAATTCAGTCCCGTTCAAACTGCACTATCGCAAACAACAATTTCCCAGTGCTGGTGGATGTATCTATGGACTCTTTTAGGCTTACTAGGTGAACCCCCTTTGGAC
>JAEXAZ010000086.1 GCA_023394255.1 Bacillota bacterium
GGTACATATACTGGTCAAACCGGCCCGGCGAAATGCTGTGGCCGTTTGTTTCAATATTCAGGATTGTGTGCACAATAAAGAAGCTCTGGATTGCTTCGTATAAATCTTCAGCCGGGTTTTCTGGTACTTTGTCGAGAATTTGCGCCATCTGCAACAGCTCCCGCGCTCTCTTTGCATTCTGCTCTTTCTGTGCAAGCTCAGTCGCAAGCCGACTGTAGCGTTTTGCGAAACGGATTGCCGCTTCGATCATGATGACGCCCGATGTCAGAAAATCTTTTGCCTCCTGTGAAGGATTTTCCTGCATGCGCTGTTTTAATTCGCCAAGCAGCTGTTTCAATCCCTTGTCTATTACCGTTTTATAATCGATGATCATGTGTCCCGTACCGGAGGTCAGCCCGGAATGAATGATCGCCAGCGTTTGAACCGCGTCCATAGTCTCTTTGGAAAGGTCTTTCATGATGTGATCGTTTACGTTTCGGCCTTCCCATTTTTTCAATATTCCCCGCAAAATTTCCTTTTTATCGTCCAAAATCCTAAAGCTGCTGCTCTTTCTCTGATTTAAAACATCCAGTTCGCCCAGCAGCCATTTCGTTGCAAATTCCGGAAAGACAGGGGCGCTTCTCGGCGCGGAGGACTGATTGCCGGCGATCAACTCGTCGGGCAATATATAAACAGTCATATGATCAAGCACGTTTGTAATCGCATCTGCTCTCCTGCAGATAGCGCTTTGATATTTACTGTTTTCATAGCCCTCGTCGTATAAGACTGCCCTTTCCACACAAAGTGCCGGATCATACTTCAGCAAATTTTCAACTAAAAATGCCGTTCTTTGACTCTTATTCTGATCCATTATGATACTCCTTTCTTCACTCGTCATATCCTTCCAAACAGCAAGGCGCGATTTTTAATGTAAAATATTTCTCTGTATTGCTTATCTCTCCGACATCTATAAAATACCGGCGATTGAAGCGATATGTTTCGTTGGCTCCCAAAAGGAAAGCCGGAACTTTTTTAATTAAGTTCGAAATTCGGGTGTGTATCTGATGCTTTTACGTGCGAAAAAAGCCGCATTACAGTATAGTTATTTTTAAATCCATGCTACAGGAATCCGCCATTCTCAATGGTAAAATACGGGGCTTTTCAGCTGTTTTCCGTAATCAGCCCGGAAGCCCGCCTTTATATTCCGGCAAAAAAGCCGGGCTGAACGACAGTTCAGTTCATAATCACGACCGGGATCCCGTTTTCCCTGAAGACGGCGGCGATTTTTGACAGGTCTCTTTTTGAATATTCCGTCATATCCCGATATTCGTATTTCAGCCCGAGCGCCTGGTATTTCCCGTCGGCCAGTCGATGAAAGGGAAGAATCTCTACCTGAACAAATTTCCCGACATACTGCTTTAAAAAGCCCGCGTATCCCCGGATCTGCTCATCGCTGTCATTAAACCCCGGAATCACAGCAAACCGAATATGTACCCGTTTTTCAAGCCCGAATAAAGCCCGGAGATTACGCAGAGGTTTTTTTAGATCCTGTCCCAGAAAACTGACCGATGCGGATTCATCGACCGTCTTCAAATCGAACAGGATCAGATCCGCCTCTTCCGCAAGGGCCAAAAAGCCCGCTTCATTCACATATCCGCAGGTTTCAAAAGCGCCAGATATGCCGTTTCCCCTCAATGCTTTCAAAAGATTCCTGGAAAATTCGAAATAAATCATCGGCTCGCCGCCGGAAAGAGTCACCCCCCCGCTGGAATGGCGATAAAATACCCTGTCGGAAAGGCAAACGTCCACAACCTGTTCCACCGTCATCGGTGTTCCGGACAACTGGCGCGCCCCTGCGAAACATGCCGAGGCGCATGCTCCGCATCCTGTGCATTTCGAATAATCGGTCTCAAGATCGGGGCTGATCGCTTGATTCGGGCAGGCAGCTATACATCTTCCGCAGCCGATGCACAGACTTTTATAATAAAAAATCTGCGATTTTTTCAATTGTCCCTCAGGATTGCTGCACCATCCACAGCGCAGCGGACATCCTTTTAAAAATACGGTGGTTCGTATACCAGGGCCGTCGTGAAGGCTAAACCTTTGTATTTTGAAAATGTTCGCGGCGCACTCTTTTTTATTCAAAACGATTTTCACAACCTATCCACAAATACATTTAAGGAGAACACTGATTCGGCAAACCATACCACGCCATGGGCCTTACAGCCAATTTTTCAGGCGAGAAAAAGGGGAAAAATCGTACACTCCAAAGACTCCATTCAATATGGAGCCCAATTGGATCCGGCGTGCCGAACTTATTAAAACGGTACAATTCTGTCTCCACCGCGAGAAAGAACGGGTTTGTATATTTATGTATAAAATGGGAACGGTATTTGCCGGTATTAAATTGACTGCTTTTGGAATAAATGCAGTATCCGCGGCTTTTTGCCACCGAGGAAAATAAAATCTTCCATATTCCTTATCTTATAAGGAAAGTACTTAATTGAGGGATCAGCACCACCAAAAGCAGGATCCCCACCATGACAAGGAAATACGGTGTCTGGCCCTTTATAATTCTTTCCACGCGCAGTTTGCTGACCATGGCGGCTGCGTAGATATTTACCGCAACCGGCGGTGTGATGCAGCCGAGCACGATGCTAAAGGAAACAATCATTCCGAGCTGGATCGGGTCGACCGCAAAGGTTGCAGCGATAGGCTGGAAAATCGGCATCAGCAACGTCATAATCGCAATGCCTTCCATGAATGTACCGAAAATCAGGAAGACGATCGTCATGACAATCAGGAACATGATTGTATTTAAGTGGAGCGCGGCTACGCCCGCGACGATCATTTTGGTAAATCCCGCATAGGCAAACAGCCATGCAAACACCGAAGACGTCGCCATAATGAACAGCACGGTCGCGCTGCCTATGGCAGACCTGCGGATAATATCAGGGATATCTTTCATTTTGATATTTTTATAGACAAATACGCCTACCAAAAAAGCATAGACTGCGGAGACACAGCCCGCCTCAGTGGGGGTGAAAATTCCGCCGTAAATGCCTCCCAATACGATCACCGGCATGATGATCGCCAGAATGGCGTCAAGAAATGCATGTTTTAACTTTTTAAAATCGATCTTCTCGGCTTGACGGGGCCACTTTTTCTTGCGAGCAATAATATAAACCGTAAGCATCAGAGCCGCCGTGCTTATGATACCGATTCCCGCGCCCGCTATAAACAGATCTCCGATGGACGTGTTGGTAATTGTGCCGTACACGACCATGATAATGCTGGGAGGAATCAGCGGTCCAAGACCCCCTGCGACACTGAACAGCCCGGCCGTATCATCCTCTGGATAACCCATCTTGACCATGTCGGGATAGAGCATGGAACCGATGGATATAACCGTGGCGGGGGAGGACCCGGACAGAGATGCAAAAAAACCGCAGGCGAGTACGCCGCCCATCGCAATGCCGCCGCGAATAAAACCGAGCAGAGCGCTTGAGAGTTCGGTCAACTTTCTCGAGATTCCGCCGGCCGCCATCAGGTTTCCGCCGAGTACAAAAAACGGAACGGCCATGATCCCGAAACTGTCTATCGCGGTGAACATGCGCTGCCCTATGATGGTCAGGGGCACATGGATTATACAAAGGCAAATGAGCGATGAGGCGCCGAGAGCAACGGAAATTGGCACGCGCAAAATGATCATTATAAAAAACAACAGAAATAATGTTATCCACAGCGGCATTATTGATCCACCCCCGGCAAGTTATTTTCTTCTTTACTGAAGTTAATCACGCGACTTATGAAACGCACGGTTTGCACCAAAGTGATTACAAAAAAGGCCGCCGTTATGGACATATATGGCACATACATCGGCAGCTTCAGGGAAGGGCTCAGTTGTCCCGATATCATCTGCTTCTGGAGCGTTGTGATTGAATACACAAACACAATGGCGCTAAACGCGACTACAATAAAATTGGCAAAAAGGACGACTACTTTCTGCCCAACCGGCGGAAGCCATTCCGTCAAGCTGGTGACCGAGATCTGTGAGCCGTCGCGCAACCCCATTTCGGCGCCGAACATGGTGACAAACACCATGCAATAGCGCGCCAATTCTTCCATCCAGCTGATAGGAAATTGCAGAATCGTACGGTTCAATACCTGGAAAAATATTGCCACCACCATGATGATGAATACAATAGCAACAGCAAAATTTTCAAAATTTTCCAACCTTTTTATAATTTTTTGCATAGTATTTCCCTTTCCTTCTCTGATTTCTGAAAGCGAAGATTTCTTTCTATATACCATGCTGCGAACTGCTGTTTTGCAGAAGATTTCCAGATTCATCTTCAATATCCCGGGTCAAGGTACGTTGCAGGTCAACCTGCTTGCTTTTAAATCCAGATTCCGAAAGAAAGCAGGTTGGCCCGACGTCCATTCAACCATGAAGTTATTGATCAACCTTCGGTATTTCTGATTTTTTCCAGCAAATCCGCGGGCAGATCCTGCGGGAACTGGTCGTAGACGGGAGCAATGGCGTTGGAAAGCGCCTCAATATCGAAATCGTATATTGTACATCCGTTGTCTTTCAGCGTTTGCTCCGCCTGGTTATTTTCCTCAATTGCTACCTGACGCTGCCAATCTACTGCTTCTTTCGCCGCGTCCTGGAGGATAGTCTTATAGTCGTCGGGCAGAGTCTCCCACACGGGTTCGGCTATGTCGATTGTCTTTAAGCAATAGAAGTGACCTGTCTTGGAGATATACTTTGCGACCTCGTAGAATTTCTGGTCGACGATATTTTTCGGACTGTTCTCAGCGGCGTCGATGGTCTTCTGCTGCAATGCGGTGAAGACCTCGCTAAATGCCATGCTCGTAGGAAGCGCCCCGAGTGCTTGGAAGGTCGCAAGATGCATGCTGTTTTCCATAGTACGGATTTTAAGGCCCTTGAAATCCTCAATGGTTTTTACAGGCTTGTTGGAAAAAACATGACGGTATCCTATGGAAAGATAACCCAAAACGCGGATTCCCTGATCAAGCATTTTTTCGTTTAAATACTGTCCGACCTCGCCGTCGGCCACGTTGAAAGCATGCTGGTCGTCCCGATATAAAAATGGCGCGTCATACACAGAAAACTCTTTTACAAAGTTTGCCATAGGCGCCGTGCTGATTGCGGCCATCCCTAACGTTCCAAGCTGAAGGCCTTCCGTCAGGGCCCTTTCGTCGCCCAGTTCACTGTTTGCATGAATTTCAATCACAAGGTTCCCGTTCGTCTTTTGCTTCACATTATCGCTCATCCGGACAAGAGCCCTGTTGATGCTTGTGGCTTCGGTATCAACATGGCCCAACTGGATAACGATGGGCGCGGACGGTTCCGCGTTGCCGGGGGTGCCACCGGAGGTCTGAGTAGTCGCCGGGTCCGGAGTGTTGCCGGCTGTGGTATTGCTGCCTGAGCAACCTGCAAAACTGAATGCGACGATGGACAGGGCGCATAACATAACAACGCATTGAAAGGCTACGTTCTTTTTCATGTGGACACTCCTCCTAAGTATTTCTTTTTCATTTTCGGAACACTGCTACCATTGGGTACCCAGCCTCGGTTTTTTCACCTTCCCTCAAATTTTCGCTCGGCAAAAGAATCCCGATCTGTCGCTTTTTACAGAGAAGATGTCTTCACGATCTGATACAGATCATCCTCTGTCAGCGGGATAATACTCTTCGCGAGTCCGTAAGAGGTCATGCCTGTTTTTACGGTATCCTCAATCAGTTGCGTAGACAATTTGAACAGATTTTTATTGTCGAGAGCTTCGTTTATAAACTCCCGAAACCTTCCGTCAAAGATATTCATAATCTCGATTGCTCTTTGGCAGCCGCGTTTTGCGTAAAGCTCCACAAAAGAAGCCATCATAACTGCGTTGGAAAGCCCGTGCGGAATATGAAGCTGTTTTGAAAGTTCATATCCCATCGCATGCACAACAACCGTACCGCAGCATGACAGGGCGATTCCGCCCTCAAGCGCTCCCATCATGACTTCCGAACGAGCGGTAATGTCGTCGGGCGTTTTCAGCGCAGCCGGCAGATACTTGTAGATTCTTTTGCAGCTTTCAATCGCCATATGATCGATCATGCCCTGACAGGATGTTGTGAAATATGCTTCGACCGCATGCGATATTGCGTCTATAGCAGTATTCGCGGTTACGCTTTTCGGCATGGAGACTGTGAGTTCTGGATCGCAAAGCGCAATCCTGGCAAATACGCCGGATTTGGAACTGTTATATTTATTGCCCGTCTTCGTATCCGTTATCATCGCATACTGAGTCACTTCGCTGCCCGTTCCCGCAGTCGTCGGAACCGCGACAATATCCAGGATCTTGCCGATTCTGGAATTTAAAATATCAACCGATCCCTTGGCTGTATCCAACGTGCTGCCTCCGCCGATGGCAATAACGGTATCAATGTTTTCTTTTTCCAGCAATTCGGACATCTCCGTAATCAGCTCAAGAGAAGGGTTTTCCTCAAATTTGTCGGGGACAATCAGCGCTGACGCGCTATCTTTTACCGCGCTTATGATATCTTCCCGGTTGAAATACGGGAATTTCAATAGCAGGCACCGTTTTCCTTTTACATAGGAAAGTTCGCCCAATTCCTTCACCGATCCGCATCCGAATACAATCTTTGTCGGAATGCTATACGTCATTTTCATAGTTTTCATTTCCGTTTCTCCCTTTCTTCATGATAAACTTTTTTTATTATGCATTTTTACCCAGGAACTTCGATTTCCATTGCCGCATTTACAGGTCGGAGATTTCGATCTCCGTTTCAAACTCCGCCTCGCCAAAAGCCTTTATGGTCCTGTTATACCCATCCTCCAACTCCGCTTTTCGTCCACGGATCATACTGGTTCCCGGTTCGATGCCGAGTACGTAATTGCCCGAACACATGGATTTCCACTGCACGAGAAATGGCAGTGTTTCCCCGTTGTAACTGATGGACGCCTTGATCCCCAAATTCTTATTTTTCAGATCCACACGCACGTCCCGTTCTTTAAGAAGATGGAAAAAACAGTGGTCCGGCATATTATCTTCAGGCAGCGTAATGGAGAGGCGTTCATCAATAAAGTCTGCGGAGCAGGGATTTCTGGGAATAATCTTTCCTTTGGGAATGTTCAGTTCGAGCCCTTCGTCCAGAAACGGAAAGCCAAAGTTGATATGATACATAAAAAATAAAATTTCGTCGCGAGGCGTGTTGTTCCGGATCCGGTCGCGAATGTGCACGCGCGCTCCGTCGGATGGAATCTTTATCGTCCTGAAAAGCTCCAGATGGTATTTCCCGACAGTGCATTCCCGCATAACACCTGTTACAGTAATAAATTCCTCGTTTGCTTCAATATTCACCTGATCGGCCGGAGAGATGCCGATCACACCGTGCTTCGGAAATATTTCGCCATCCAATTCACATGAATTGCCGGTGTTCCGCAGTCCGCAAGTGGTCATCATGCCACCGATCCAGTAGCTGGCGAAATCTTGATTTGCGTCGACATTCAAAATGGTATTCGAGTTGATTCCGTTGTCAGTCAGATATCCCAGATTGATCCCTTTATAACTGAGTTCCATAAGATCGAGGCAACGGTCCCTGTTTAACAGCATATGTAAACCGCCGGCCGTCTTTATATCGACAGCACGTAATCCGGCTGCCTTCCCTTCCCCGAAGGTGATCCGCCTCGCTCCATACAGAGACGACAAATTATTGCTTCTGCGCAGCAGATCTTCCCTTGAATAATTCCTGTTTGCAATGAACATCAATGATTGCTCCCTTCGTTTTACCATTTGCTGTTCCCATTGTGACCGCCGGCTGATAAAATCGTTTCTCAGGTAAAAAGCGCAACAGGCTATTTTTTTGCCGCCTCCGACATTTCATAAGCCACGTCAATACAAAGATCCTCTTGTCCTTCGGTACATTTTCTCGCCCCAACTTCGGCAATGACCTTTCTTGAATCAACACCGTATTTCTCGGCGGCTCTCTGAGCAAAAAGCCGGAAGCTGGAATACACGCCGGCATAACCCAGCATTAAACAGTCACTTGTAAGATCCATTGGCCTCGGCATCAGCGGGACGATCGACTCGTCCCCGATGTTCAGTATTTCGAAAAGGTCAATCCCGGTATCAATCGAAAGCCTGTTGGCCGCCGCAACTAAAAGTTCTGTGGGGCAATTTCCAGCTCCTGCCCCAAAGCCTTTCAAACAAGTGTCGATATGCTCCGCTCCGCACTCGATCGCAACCAGCGAATTTGCAAGGGCAAGTTGCAGATTGTTATGGCCATGGAACCCAATCGGCACATTCAGCGCCTCTCTCATTGCCGTAAACCGCTCTCTGATCTGGCCCGGAAGCATATATCCCGACCCGTCAAACAGGTAAACAACGTCTGCGCCGTACGACTCCATCAATTTAGCCTGTCTGACAGTCGACTTTACATCCAGCACTTGTGCCTGCGTCAAGATCGCCCTTGTTTCAAACCCCATTTGCTTTGCCATTTCAATATGTTGCTTCGCAATATCGGCTTCGGTAATCTGTGTGGATACCCGGATTATTTTTACCCCACACTGTTTGGCCATTTCGAAATTTTCCCTGGTCCCTATGCCCGGAAGCACAATAACCGCAAGTTTCGCATGTTTCAGCACGGATGACGCCGCCGTCAGATACTCCTCGTCGCTGGCATATCCGATGCCATATTGGCAGGAACTTCCTGAAAGCCCGTTGCCATGCCCGACCTCAATGGCATCCACTCCGGTTTTGTCCAGCCTTGATGCGATTTCGGCCATCTGCGTTGGTGTCAGCTGATGGGAAAGAGCGTGCTGCCCGTCTCTGAGCGTATCGTCAAGTATTTTGATCTTCGGCATAACTTTTACCTCCCGATAATTCACATTACGGATAATAATTTCCCCGCCACGGTCTCTCCCACCGTTTGCGCGGCTGCCGTCATAACGTCGAGATTACCCGCGTAGACCGGCAGGTAATCGCCCGCTCCCTGTACCTGGATCATCACCATGATTCTTTTGCCATCAAACTGCGGCGGCACCTTCAAGCGGTAACCCGGTATGTATCTCTGTAATTTGGAAATCATGTCGTTCACTGATTCGGTTACTTCCTGTTCACTGTATCTGTCGCACATTGCATAGATCGTACAGTTCATCATCATCGGCGGTTCTGCGGGATTTAAAAGAATAATTGCCTTGCTTTTTTCCGCCTTTCCCAATTTTACGATTCCTTCTGCCGTTGTGCTCGTAAATTCGTCGATGTTAGCGCGCGTCCCGGGGCCCGCGCCCTTACTCGCCAGGGTTGCTACGATCTCGGCGTAGGAAGTTTTTGCCACTCTCGATATCGCGTAGACGATGGGGATGGTCGCCTGTCCTCCGCATGTTACCATATTCACATTCAGACCTTCGAGCCGTTCTGAGAGCAGCTTGTCAAGATTGATGACCGGAATGACAAACTCGCCTACAGCGGCCGGCGTCAGGTCGACCGCGATCTTTCCCGCTTTCTTCAGAAGCGGGGCGTGCTTCTGGTGAGCCTTCGCGCTTGTGGCTTCAAATACAATTTTGATATCGTCTCTCTCCAGAATCGAGTCAATACTTTTTGTCGAAGTATTGATCCCGTTTTTCTTGGCAAGCGCGATTCCGTCGGAATTCTCGTCGATTCCCGAAAACAACTCCAGGCTCATGTTCCTGCTGCGCCGCAGGATCTTGAACATGAGATCCGTACCGATGTTCCCTGTTCCCAGTATCGCAACCTTTACCTTTTGTTCCACGCAATCTTCTCCCTTCTTTTTCTTCGTTTGCTTTTACTGTTTGTTCCCTCGCAGAATATGGAGTAACGGCAGCCTTTTTGTCACCGATGTAAAAGAGTAATCCGTGTGATCCCATAAATTGAAAATAAAAAATCTGCGTCTATCGTCCATTTGCGGGAATGGCCTTCAGGAACCTCCGGCTAATCACAATTTACAATTTTTCGCGTATTTTATTGTTCTGTTTTATGCAAATGGTGTAAAAAAGTCACCGGTTTTTCAACCTGTCTATATTATAGAATATTTCTAACCCCCGTCAATCGAGGCAGTATGTATAAAAAGGCTAATAATTTTGTTTTTTTTATTTTATTTAAACATCTCAGGAAGATAGTTTCACAAGACTTCCATATTCTTCCATTTAAAGTTCAAATAGCAAATCCGTTCTAAGTCACTGGGAATTTATTATAACAAATAAACAGTTTCGCAAATTGCATCAATGATTTTATTGTTATTTTGTTAAAACGTGATATAATTCAAATATCGGACGCCGTTTTGATGCATACAGCATGTTTTAATCAAATTCCGACAGTGAGGTTTTATTATGCTGGATAAAGACATGACCCAACGTTTAATCAATAAAATTTCGTATCAGTTTAAGTATGACGTCAACGTGATGGACGAAAAAGCTATCATCATCGCGAGCACCGACACCTCCCGTATTGGTAATTTTCATGAAGGAGCCTATAAAATCATCCAGGAAAACAAGGCAATCCACATTGCGCGTGAAACAGAAGATCTGATCGGCATTAAGCCAGGCGTAAGCATGTTGATCTATCTGAAAAACAAAATTATCGGGGTTTTGGGGATTTCCGGGGACCCGGACGCAGTTCTTCCGATCGCCGGTCTTGCAAAGCTCACCTTTGAGACCATGATCGAGTATGAACTTTATAAAATAAACAAAAATCAAAGGATTAATAAAAACAGGGACTTTATCAATGCTTTATTTTACGAAACCCCGATCAATATAAAGAAAATCCGCAAGTATGCCAAACAGGAAGGCTATCAGGAAGACCTTTTTCGTTTGCCTATTTTAGTCAGGTTTGATTTTTTTGCAGATTTAAATTACGTTCAAAGAGAATATAAAAACCGAGTTGGAGGCTGCGAACAGGATATTATTTTCCCCGTTGATTCAAGCACCCTCGTTATTTATAAATCGATTCCAAAAAGCGCGGTCAAAAATTACAAGAAATTTGGGATTCTATGTAAATCAGCAATCAGTGACAACATCTTAAACGCCCTTTTTTATGGGCAATCCGGTGAGAAAGGGCTCCGGTTCTATATTGCTTTACCAATTCATTCGTTTTATGACTATGCAAAGGCTTTAAGATATCTTGAATGGATGGAGTCATATTTGGACGTCTGCGGCAGCAACTCCTGTGAATTTTTTATCGATTATATCTTTGAATATCTGTTCGAGCAAGCTAATTTTCAAAACTTAGACCCTGTAATAGACTTTTACAATAGTTTAATTAACCAGTGCCACATGGGAGCGGATAGTTTCTATGAGTTGGTAGACACATTTATTAACTGCGATATGGATTTAGACGAATGTGCAAATCGGCTATTTCTGCATAAAAACACTGTCAAAAATCGTTTGAATAAGGTAAAAGAGATCATAGAAATGGATAATTTTAAAAACATCCGGGGATGCATTTTGCTTTTATTTCTCAGCTATACACATAGAAACGGAGACAAGGCAAAGATAAATGATTAGAGCCGGCTGTCTTATGCCATATTCACCCGACTTGTTAAAAAAGAGTTCTGTAACGCTTCGATTACAGAACTCTTCGGTCTTCCATGCATATTTTTTATAAATGAATCAGCAACTGGTTGATTTCGTCGCTCAAAAGCGCCCGCTCCCGATAGACCCACAATTCGTCAAAATCAAGGCTGAAGTTTTTTGAGAAGGAATAATATAAATTGAGTTTCTGGTAATACAGCTCCAGGCCGGTGAGCGTATGATCGCCGCATTTTGGCTTGGAAATTACCGCGCAGTGACCAATAAAAAATTCTTCGACATAGTCGAGAAAGCAGTCCAGCAGTTCCTCGCTGTTGACGTCGAACGGCAGCCGCATCAGTTTGAAC
>JAEXAZ010000105.1 GCA_023394255.1 Bacillota bacterium
CACTTCGGTCAGATCGTTGCGCACCTTCTTCGCATTCTGAGGACAGGCCACGACACACCGTCCGCAGAGAATGCATTCCTCGTTAATAATTTTCGCCTGGTTATCCGCAAAGCGGATGGACTTGACCGGACAGGCGCGGATGCATTTATGGCAATTCTTACAGTTGGCTTTTTTTAAGGATAAAACGTCCGTCATAAGTTTACCGCAGCTCCTTCAGAACCATCTTATTGAACATATCTTCCGCATTGTCCCCGTTGAGGCCGGTCACAAGCCGGCCGTCAATCCTGGCGGACACACCGTTTTGACAATATCCCAAACAGAACGAAGCATTCAGGCTGACCTTGTCCTCCAGATGATTTTTCGCAATCAAATCTTTAAATGCTTTGATGACGTCGTAGGAGCCTTTGAGATGGCAGGAACTCCCAATGCAGATATAGATTTCCATAGCGTTTCCCCCGTTCAGTCATTTCGATGGGCGTTCTGTACAAACTGTCCAAAATATCAGAATACTCCATCACACTATTAACAGGATACTACAAAATTTTCGTTTTTTCAATGCCGCCAGGTTGTGTTCCATGAACAGGCGGGTTCTATGTATTTGGATCTGATTTCTATTTTATCATATTGTTAATATTTTGACAACCAGAAATCTGTTCCTTCCGCCGCCAATTTCCGAGGTTACCCTGCTGTATCGGCTTATTTCAAAAGACTGCGCCGTTCCTGATAATCTGGCATTGCTTTTGCCATCGCCGCATGGAACTCCTTTTGATGGTTGGGATACAGGAAATGCATATATTCATGCATCACCACATATTCCACCGCGGCCAGCGGCTTTTCAAAAAGCTGCTGATTGAGCGTAATGCGATGTTTTGCCGGGTAGCATACGCCCCATCGGGATTTCATCCAGCGCACGCGCAGTTCCGGCTTTTCTCCGATTTTCGCGGCGAACATCGGATAAATCCGGTCGCTGATCATGGTAAACAGCGCAAGGCATTCCTGGTTGGAATGCGTATCCCTGGGAACCGTTGCCCGGCCGCGCAGCCGTTCCCGCGCGGCTGCAAGCCAGTTTGCTTTCGATTCCACAAACCGGTCGATTTCCGAAACCGGGACCCGCTTCGGCGCGGATACCCACACAGTTCCATCCGGATGCACCCGCATATTCAGGTTTTTTACCTTCTTATAAGTTAACTGGTAGCTGATATTCCCGGTTGTCCGCGTCATATGAACCGCCCCCAATTCCGCTTTTTATCATAACAGTCCGGTGAAGGGATGTCCAGACGCTGTCAAGAAAGTACTGGGTGTGTTTTTTCAATCTTTGGTGACTTTGGCCCGGCGGTATGTTATGATGGAAGAAAAAAGGGGGGATTCTATGGTTTTCAGCGGTATATTTACGCTTGGGATTATAATATTAATTGCTGTCGTAGTGGTGGGCGCTGTGTTGTTAATCAGCAAAAAATAAAGTAAATCATTTTAGGCACGTTGTTTATACAGGCCGGCCGGCTAATAATCATTTAATTGAGGTGATCATTTTGGAACTTTCCTTACAGCATGAAAATCATCGTATCTATGCCGTTGATCAGGACGGGCGGGTCATCGCGGAGGTCACCTTCCCTGCTGTTTCCGGCACAGCGGTTGACATCGACCACACCTTTGTGGACCCTTCCCTGCGCGGGCAGGGCGTCGCGGATTCCCTGATGCGCGCTGCCGTCGCGGATATCCGGGAAAAGGGAATGAAGACGAGGACATCCTGCCCATACGCCGCGAATTGGTTTTTTAAACACGAAGAGTTCTCCGGCATGCTGGAGAAGTGACCCGCCCGCCGAAAGGCCGTATTGCTGAACAATCCAATAAATTTGGCATATGGTATTCTGAGGTGAAATTTTATGTCGCAGCTGAAGTACCTGTCCGGAGAAAAAATTACCTACCTGGCTGCAACGGCGGCTGTTGCGATTTCCGAAGATCTTGACATAAACGATATTAATATTTTGGCCAACTTTTTTGACGCGCTCGGCGATAATCTCGGGATCATAGCGGCCCAGCGGGCCGCATGCACAACAGACACCTCAACGATTGCATACGGCTCGTAAACGGATTTTCCCCCTCCTCATGCCGCGTCATAAATTGGAACCCGGCCACATTGGGCCAGCCTGGTTTTAGCGGAAGCTGAAGCGCCGGTGCGTTTTCGCACCGGCGCTTATTAAAAATACAGGGCAAGGGCTTGTTTCCCTGTTTCCTGTATTCGGACATCAGAACATCGGCTGTATCTGGCGATGCTGCAATGCCGCTTTTAAAGTTAGCTCCAACTGGTCAAAGTGAGCTACCATAGAGGTCGGCTTCCTTATCGGATCATCCTGGTGCATCGGCACAAAATAAACATTTTTCGCATTCATCAGAGTGCCTATGTTACGGGCCGAAGCGCCGAGGGCATCGTTTGTGGAAACCGCTAAGACCAGAGGGTTTCCATTGCGCAGTGTCGATTTGGCGGCCATTGTGACCGCAGAATCATTAATCCCGTTTGCCAATTTTCCCAGTGTGTTTCCGGTACAGGGCACGATCACCATCGCATCCAGAAGATTTTGCGGCCCAATGGGTTCCACTTCTTCAATCGTGCTCCAGATTTTTTTCCCGCAGATTTCTTCGATCTGCCTGATCCAGTCGGACGCCTTTCCAAAACGGTTCTCCGATACGCGGGATATTGACGAGAGAATCGGAGTGATCTCATATGTGTTTCCTAATTGCTTCAAAACGGATATTGCCTGTTCCCAAGTGCAAAAGGAGCCGGTCATCCCGAATCCGATTCTTAATTTTCCCACTATACATCGCCTCTTTCACGCAAACAATTCTCAACCGTCTCCCAAATAAACTCTCCCGCTGAAATCGGAGACGTTTTCCCGGGCAGTGAAAGTGCCCATATCGTTTTGACACCCAGTTCTCCGGCTGCATCCAGATCGATGCCGCCAGGGCGGGAAGCCAGATCAATCAGCAGCGTTGTGCTGCGGATCAAGCTCAATTCTTCTCTGTTTAAAACTTTAGCCGGCACTGTATTGAACACGATATCCGCATCATGCAAATAATGCTTCAGCTCCCCGAATGGGACCGGCTCGCAGCCTTCGGCCTGTATTTGTGCAAGATCGCCGCATTTCCGCGCGGCTACCGCCACGCTTGCGCTCATTCCGTTCAATATGCGCATCAATGATTTCGCGATGCGTCCATGACCGACAATCAGGCAATGCGACCCAAACAGGGCGACAGGCTGTTCCTCCACAGCAATTGCGACAGCCGCTTCCGCGGTAATCGCCGCGTTTTTAACAGCGAGCTCTTCCCGTTCCAGATAATCTGTAATGGAATGTCCATACTTCTTGGCAAGTTTGGCGGCGGCATCCACTTTTCCCGCAAAAATCGCCGTCCCCGGCTTAATTGACTCAAAACAATGCTTCAATGAAAGCTTACGCTTGGAGAATGGAGCGTTTATATTGCTATCGTCAACTGAAAGGGGCAGCGGCAATATCACCACGTCACAGCGGGGAAGCACAGTTTCCAGCGGTTCTTCGCAGATCAGTTCCCGGAGAAGTGTCGGATTGTCCTCCAGCAGAAACGGATAGACCGTGTTGCCCTCCGCGGCAATCCGGTTGGCAATATGTGCCTGCCGCAAGTCTCCGCCAATTACGGCATATGTTTTATATGGAACCATAATAATAACCCCCATAGGATTTTCTAACATCTTTTCAGATACCATATCCTATGAGGGTCGTTTATTTTGGGTGATTATTCACTGTTTGTCCTGATCAATTACCCTGATTTTATTTTTTTGCGCTTTATCCTGCGTGACATCGATGATCTGCGATACCTGGGGACGCTGTTTTTGCATCATTTTTCGTTCCAGCCGGTTTCTTCTGCGCATTCTTGCGCGATATTTCCGGAGAACGTACAGCCTGAGAAGAAAAACCCCCAAAAAAGCCAACAGCAGGATGCCGGCACAGACGGCCGCCGCGATTATCCAGATTTGTCCGGAATCCTTTTCCCGGGGCGGCGGGTCGGATGTTGCCGTCGCTTCCACAGGCGCTCCCTGAACCAGCGTCTGCTCGAGCGGAAAAACCCCTGCCGTGGTATCCATAAACGAATCGGCGCTTGCAGGCGTCTGAAGCGTAACCTCCTGTCCGGAGGCATCCAGCGTACAGCTTAAATCCTGAAGGCTGACCGCATCCGGCAGCAATACGCGCATTTGCGCTTTCGGAAAATAGACCGCCTGCTGTGTGTCAATACGGGAAGTCACAAAATCCGGCGGAACTGCCACCCGTTTAAAATGATCGAATCCATAATCCAGCAACGCGGTGGAATCCTTAAACTCCGCGTCCACCGTTCCGGCCGCTTTCAGCACCACCGCAATCAGCGTAACGCCATCCCGCTCGGCCAAAGTGACAAGCGTTTTGCCCGCTTCCTCCGTCCAGCCGGTCTTTCCGGCAAACGCGCCCGGATAGGTATCGTTCAGGCAAAACATATACTGCCGGTTATTGAGCATCCGGGTGTCCTTTTGCTTATTGGTGGGCGGGATCTCATAATGCTGGGTACCCGCCAGGCTGCGGAATTCCGGATGGGTCAGTCCTTCCTTTGCAAACAGCGCCAGATCATAAGCGCTGGTATAGTGGTTGTCATCCGGCAGCCCGTTGGCATTGGTGAAATGCGTATCATTCGCGCCAAGCTGCGCCGCCCGCTCATTCATCAGTTTTGCAAACTCCGCGATCGTACCGGCGAGATGAATCGCGATGGCATTCGCCGCGTCGTTGGCCGATTCCACCATCATCGCGTATTCCAGCTGTTCAAACGTCAGCTGCTCCCCCTGCGTCAGGGCAATGTGCGTGGTGTTGCGCGGAACCGTCTCGACACATTCGTCATTGATGGTAACAATATCGGACGGGTTGCCCCGCTCCATGGCAAGCAGCAGGGTCAGCAGCTTGGTCGTTGACGCCGGATATTTCCTCGCGTGCATTTGTTTTCCAAAGATCACCTGCCCGGTATCCGCATCCATCAGCACTGCGGCTTCGGAGTAAAGGCTCGGGGGAACCGGTGCTTCTGCCGCCAATATGTATTGGGGATATATGGAAAAAGCGGTCAATGCCGCCAGTATACAGGCTAATTTTTTCAGCATATTTCAAAATCCTTTATTAAAAAGTAAAAATTATCAAAAAGCAAGAGTAATATTATTATATACCATAAGGCCGTTTAAATTTGTGAAAAAAGTGTAAAAAAATGACATAAAAGGGGACCCTTATGGGTTCCCTTCTTTTTCCGCCGATTCCTGCTCGTGGGCCTGCTGGTTTGTGATATGTTCGTGATAGGCTTCCAAAATGCTCTCCTCCACCATATGGCGCGCCCCGGTGGTAATCGGGTGGGCAATATCACGGAAGATTCCGTTTTCGTCTCTTCTGCTGGGCATCGCAACAAACAGGCGCTCCGGCCCCTCAATTACCTTGATATCATGCACGGCAAACTCTCCGTCGATGGTCAGCGAAACTAACGCGCGCAGCCGTGTGTCCTGGTAGGTACGTCGAATTTTAATATCGGTGATGGTCATGCTGCATTTCCTCCTAAATGTTTGTCAATGATAGTATTTGGCAGGCCGGGGAAAGTTATACAGCAGCTGCTTGTCCTCTTGAATTTTTCACAAAAACACCCTATACTGGATAAGATAAAGCAGGATAACCAATGATCACTATTGAAAACTGGCGGCTTGTACAGAAATTTTTCAGGCTGGCGGTTGTTGCCGTTATGTTTTCGCACCGTTTCGGCCCACGCCGGAAACGGTGCGCATACAAACTTTTCCATTTGCCTGTTTTCAGGGAAAAGTATAGGTGAATTCTACGTGCCGTGCAGGACGGCGGAATGGAGCTTGCAATGTTTGACGGAAAACTGTTGGAAGACGCAAAACATATTCATTTTATAGGCGTTGGCGGGTCGGGAATGTATCCGCTCGTCCAGATTTTACACAGCGAAGGCTACCGCATCTCCGGAAGCGACAATAATGAAACCGACACCCTCGCGCTTGAACGGGAGATGGGCGTGGAAGTGTTTCTGGGGCAGTGCGCCGAAAATATCCGAGGCGCCGATTTCATCGTTTACACCGCCGCGATTATGAGCGACAATCCCGAGCTCTGCGCCGCGAAGGCCAGCGGCGTCCCCACAATTGAACGCGCGGAGCTGCTGGGCTATCTGACCTCGCAATATGAAAACTGCATCTGCGTTTGCGGTACCCATGGCAAGACCACCACGACTTCCATGATCACGCAGGTTCTGGTCGGCGCCGGGCTGGACCCGACGGCCGTCATCGGCGGGAAACTCCCGCTGATTCACGGAAGCGGCTGTGTCGGCAAAAGCGACATCCTGGTCTGCGAGGCCTGCGAGTTCAACGACCACTTTTTGCAGCTTTCCCCCGATATCGCCGTCATTTTGAATGTCGACGCCGACCATCTCGATTATTTTGGCACCATCGGGAATGTCATCCGTTCCTTCCACCGGTTTGCGGATCTGGCACGGAAAGCCGTCCTGTATAACGGGGACGACGCGAACACCGTCAGTGCAATGGAGGGCGTTTCCGGTAAAGAGCTGCTGACATTCGGCTGGTCGGATCATTGCGACTACTACCCCGCCGAAATTTTGCATGAGGGCGCGGAGTCGTCTTTCGACCTGTATTCCGGCAAACACAAGCTGGGGCGTTTTACCATCCACGTTCCCGGACGGCACAATATTCTCAACGCGGCTGCCGCCATCGCCGCCGCCCTTTACGTCGGAACCCCTGTCGAAGCAATTAAAGAGCAGCTCGCCGGGTTCCGAGGCGCGGCGCGCAGGTTTGAAATTCTGGGAAAGGTACGCGGCGTCACGATCGCGGACGACTATGCCCACCATCCCGCGGAAATTGCCGTTACGCTGAACGCCGCCAAAGAGCTGCATTTCAATCAGGTCTGGGCGGTGTTCCAGCCGTTTACCTATTCCCGTACGAAGCTTCTGATGGATGATTTCGCGAAAGCGCTGTCGCTGGCGGACAAAGTCGTAATGTCTGAAATTATGGGGAGCCGGGAAAAAAATACGGACGGCGTTTATACCAGCCAGCTTGCCGAAAAAATCCCCGGTTCGGTCTGGTTCCCGGGATTTGAAGAAATCGCCGGTTATGTCATGGCGCACGCCCGGCCCGGAGATCTGGTCATCACGCTGGGCTGCGGCGACATCAACAAATGTGCCAAGATGATGCTGAAAAAGCAGAACGAATCATAAGCCGCCGGAACTGCGGCAAAAACAGAAGAACCACTCCGGTTACCGGGGTGGTTCTTCTGTTTCGGGCTGATGGTCAAAACGGCTCCGTGCGGCATATCCTGCCTGTAAGGAGGTGTTTGGCAATGCCAGCTCAAAGCGTAGTTGTAAGGAAAAATACGCTGCAAGACACCATGTACTATCAGGAAACGGCGGTTTTAAGCTATAAAATCAATTACCCGCTGTTTATTTCGCCGGTATTTCAGGGGGCCGCGCTCAGAATCAGTTTATTTTATCAGGCTGACGCGCTCGCGTTCGAACATTACTGCCGGACCAGGCTTTACCGGATGGCCGTGGAACAATACAGGGAAGCCATGGAGCATGATTATCCGGTCAGGGAATTTCAGGCGGAGCAGGACTATACGGTCACCTACCGGCAGAATTGTGCACTCAGCCTTTACTATGACCGGTACGAATATACCGGAGGGGCACACGGCAATACGGTAAGGCGCTCGGATACCTGGAACCTGCAAAGCGGACGCAGGCTTTCGCTTTCACAGCTGTTCCCCGGAAACGCCAACTATCGAACATATCTGATCAAAACCATTCAAAACCAAATTGCCGATCAGATTAAAGCCGGCGACAATCCATATTTCGAGGATTATGAGGAAA
This sequence comes from Bacillota bacterium, assembly GCA_023394255.1. Lineage (GTDB taxonomy): Bacteria > Bacillota > Clostridia > Oscillospirales > Ruminococcaceae > Anaerotruncus. The sequence goes on from JAEXAZ010000105.1 coordinate 7,915, forward strand.
ACGTATCCAACAGCTTTGACGAAAGCAACTTTTATCTGAAACCGGAGGGATTGGTGATCTACTTCCAGCTTTATGAAATCGCCCCTTACGTCGCCGGAATCCGCGAATTTGTGATCCCGTATTCGCCGAGGGGGCCTCTCCGCCCGGTCTGCGTCAGAACCCGCTGAACAGGCCGAGCCCTCCCGAAATGCCTTCCCGCGGGAGCCAAACAAGAAAGCCATGCAAAATCCCCTTTGCCCGCGCTGCGGGCAAAGGGGATTTTCGCTGAAAATCGGACAATAAAATTTCAAAAGCAGCCGCGTCTTGGTAAAAGATCGGAATCGGCATTCATAAGAATAGAAGGGAATCTGGAATCGGGGAGGTTGTTTATGAAAAAACTGATTTTTGTTTTTCTTGCCTCCGTTCTGCTGGCAGGCTGCGCGGTAAAAGAGGAATGCACCGTTTTTGCCAAAATACTGCAAAAGGCCTCCGAACATTATTCTGAAAAAGCGGAACAGGCTCCGCCGCCTTTTGCCGGGCCGACACCCCGGGAGGTCATCGAACAATTTCTGGATTTACAGTATCGGGCATATACCGGCCTGAAACAAGCCGATTACAGCCGCCTGATGGATATGAGCCAAATCCGGAACCGCAATGAGGCGGCATGGCTGGATACGCTGATCCTGCGCAGAAAACTGATCGCCGAAAACCGTTTCTGCTATGTGGAAACCCGCCATTTCCCCTATACCATTCACTTTGACCGGGACGCAAATGACGAACGTATGGAGTTTTGGGAAACAGAAGCGTCTGCGGGCAGCGCCGAAACGGTCGTCCATTTTACAATCACCGGGGAAAAAGGGCGCGCCTATCCGCCTTTTTTTGCAGTAAATGCCCAGCACACAATGAAGCTCAAGCAGACAAGCGAAGGATGGGTCATCACGTTCCACTACTATCCGGGGTCGGAACGCAAATTCGGCCGGGGCTCCCAGCTTGAACCGCCGTCAAAACAGGATCTGCTGAAAAGCCTGCGAAACGAGTTCCGCAAAGAAACGGCTCGGGTTGACGTCCAGCAAACAGACCCGCCGGCCGGTTCCATCCCCTATAACGGCAGGCAGGCCGTCCGCTACGCAAAAGCTTACGCGGAAACGCCGAATCCCGCCTTTTACCGGATCAGCGACTGGATGGGGAATTGTTCCAACTTTACCTCCCAGTGCATCTGGTATGGTTTCAGCGGCGAGGGGCAGGACGCGGTTGAACGGCGGGACGGCATGACCGGGGAATGGTTCGCGGGATCGGGAGGCGGATCGCCCGCATGGGAAAACGTGGAGCATTTCTGGACGTATGTGTCGGAAGAGACGGAGCATGGGCTGAAAGGCACTGTTGCGGATACGGTTTTACAGTTAAAACCCGGGGGGCTGGTTCAGATGTGCGCAAACGGCTACGGGGATCCCGAAGCAGTATATAATCACAGCCTGCTGCTTATTGACCAGCCTACCCTGATGCTCGCGCAGAATACGCCCGGCTGCTTCGTCTATTACTCCGACCTTGCAAATACAGAGCTGCGTTTTTGGAATCCAAAGTATCTGACAGAATGATAAAAGCGGGCGGAAGCATTTCCGCCCGCTTTTTGAATCCGTTTTTCAGTAAATTTCATCGGCGCTGAGAATCTTCACGCCCTTTTCCTGAAGCGTCCGGATGGCCGCGTCATTATCCTCCACACGAAGGATCACAAAAGCGGTTTTTTCCGCCTTGCTGACAAAAGCATACATATACTCTACCGCTATATTCGCGTCCCTGAGCACTTCCAGCGCGGCGGCAAGCCCGCCCGGGCGGTCCTCGACGCCCACGCCGATCACATCGGTCTGCGAAACGGTGAACCCCTGTTCTTTCAGCGCCGATTCCGCGCGCGAAGGATGGTTGACAATCAGGCGCAGAATACCGAAATTCGTGGTATCCGCGATAGAGAGCGCACGGATGTCAATGTCTTTTTTATAAAGTGCGTCGGTAATCTCCGCAAGCCTGCCCGGCTGGTTTTCCACAAAAACGGATAACTGCTTAATGATCATTGCTCAACACCCATTCTGCCGATATCCGGCTTTTATTTGCCACTTTATGGTTTTATTATATCATTCCAGGCAGCGTTTGTCGATAACGCGTTTTGCTTTTCCTTCGCTGCGCGCGATCGTTTTCGGGGAAACAAGATGCACCACGGCGGCGATCCCAAGGGTAGATTCGAGCGCGCCGCGGATTTCCTTTTCGCGCTGTTCGATCAGGCGCACCGCGTCGAAGGTCATATGCTCATCCATTTCCACCTGCACCTCGAGCGTATCCAGAGCGCCCACGCGGTCCACGATCAGCTGATAGTTTGGCGTGGTGCCGCTAAACTGGAGCAGGACGCTTTCCACCTGCGACGGGAACACATTGACGCCGCGGATGATCAGCATGTCGTCGGTCCGGCCGGCAGGCTTTGTCATCTTGATGAACGTGCGCCCGCAGGAGCAGGGCTTGCGGGTGAGCATCGCGATATCGCGGGTGCGGTAGCGGATGAGCGGCAGCGCCTCCTTGGTGATGCAGGTAAAGACCAGTTCGCCCATAGCGCCTTCCGGGAGCACCTCTCCGGTGTCCGGGTCGATGATCTCCGCGATAAAATGGTCTTCATTGACATGCATGCCGGACTGTTCCGAACATTCATAGGAAACGCCCGGGCCCATGATTTCCGAAAGGCCGTAAATGTCATAGGCTTTGATCGCCAGCATCCGTTCGATTTCCTGACGCATATGCTCCGTCCACGGCTCGGCGCCGAAAACGCCCGCGCGCAGTTTCAGGGTTTTGGGGTCGATGCCCATTTCGCGCACCGTCTCCCCCATATAAAGCGCGTAGGACGGGGTGCAGCAGAGGATGTCAGAGCCGAAATCCTGCATAATCTGAATCTGGCGTTTGGTGTTGCCGGTGGAAACGGGGATGCCCGCCGCGCCCAGCGCGGTCGCGCCCTGATGCAGGCCCAGTCCGCCCGTGAACAGGCCGTAGCCGTAGGAGATATGTACAAAGTCGTTTTTCGAGCCGCCCGCGGCCACCAACGAGCGCGCGGTGATCTCTGCCCAGACATCGAGATCGTTCTGGGTATACCCGACAACCGTCTGCTTGCCGGTTGTTCCGGAGGACGCATGGATGCGCACCACCTGATCCTGCGGCACCGCAAACAGGCCGTAAGGATAGTTGTCTCTCAAATCCTGCTTATAGGTAAAAGGAAGCTTGCTCAAATCGTCCACCGACCGGATATCCTCCGGTTTCAGCCCCAGCTTATCAAACTGGCTGCGATAAAACGGAACATTTTCATAGACATGCCGGACCGTTTTGATCAAACGGTAGGACTGGAGCGCGCGAAGTTCCCCGAGAGGGGCGCATTCAATCGGATCGCGGTATTGCGGCACAATGATCACTCCTGTTAATTTATTTTGAAACTGCGTGGCGTCCAAGTTCGAACGCTTTTTTGTTCAGTTCGAGGAATTTGGCGGGAACTGTCTTTTCAATCGTCTGCTGCCAGAGTGCATCCGGAAAATCCAGCATGGCGGACAGAACGCCGATGAGCACCACATTGACCGCCTTTGCGCTGCCGGCCTCGTGCGCCAGCGCCAGCGCGTCCAGCGCCGTCACCTGAACGCCCTTTTCCCTGATTTTTTCCAGAATATCCGCTGGATACTCCATTGCGCCGGTAATGACCGGCATCGGGGAAATCTGCTGGTCGTTGACGATCAGCCTGCCGCCTTTTTTGAGGTAGGACAGCCATCTCGCGGCCTCCAGCTTTTCAAAGGAGACAATCGCGTCCGCCTCCCCTTCCGCAATCACCGGGGAATACGCCTTGTCGCCGTAGGTGACATAGGTGACGACCGAGCCGCCGCGCTGCGCCATTCCGTGCACTTCCGATACTTTGACGTCGAAGCCCTGCGTCATCAGCACATTTCCCATCAGCTTGGAAGCAAGCAAGGAGCCCTGCCCGCCTACGCCCACAATCATAATTTTTTTCACGCTCATTTTGCCGCCTCCTCAGCGGATTGGATTGCTCCGAAACCGCACATCTTTTTGCAAAGGTCACAGCCCACGCACAGCGTACCGTCGATCATGATTTTCCCGCCGACGATGCTGATCGCGGGACAGCCGATCTTCATGCAAATCCTGCAGTCTTTGCATTTTTCCTGATTAACTGTCAGCGCGGGCTTATGTTTGACACACTTTAGAAGCGCGCAGGGGCGTCTCGTAATGATAACCGAGGGTTCCTCCGCTTCGAGTTCCTCGCGGATCACCGCTTCCAGTTCTTTCAGTTCGTTGGGGTCTACCACACGCACGCGTCTGACGCCCGCCGCCTCGCAGATCTTTTCAATCGAAACCTGCGGCGTAGGCTGATTTTTCAGCGTCAGCCCGGTGGTCGGGTTTTGCTGGTGGCCGGTCATGCCGGTGATGGAATTGTCCAGCACGATCACCGTGGAATTGCCCCGGTTGTAGGTGATGTCAATGAGTCCGGTAATTCCGGAATGCATAAAGGTCGAGTCGCCGATGACCGCGACCGATTTGCGGGCGGAATCGCCGCCGCGCGCGAGGTTGAACCCGTGCAGGCCCGACACCGACGCGCCCATGCAGACGGTGGTATCGACCGCATTCAGCGGCGGCAGGGCGCCGAGCGTATAGCAGCCGATGTCGCCGCTTACCATAACTTTCAGCTTGTTTAACGTGTAGAAAAGCCCGCGGTGGGGGCAGCCCGGGCAAAGGACGGGCGGACGTACCGGGACCGGTTCGCCAAATCCGACGGATTCCGGCACAGGCTGTCCCAAAGCAACCGCGACCTTCCTCTGGGAAAATTCGCCGAGCAGGCCGAACACGGCTTTCCCTTCCGCCTGGATGCCGTTCGCTTTGCAGTGGGTTTCAATGACGGGATCGAGCTCCTCCACAACGTAGAGCGTCTCCACCTGCGAAGCGAACTGGCGGATCAAATCCACCGGCAACGGGTTTACCATGCCGAGTTTAAGGATGCTCGCCTGCGGGAACGCTTCTTTCACATACTGGTAGCAGATGCCCGCGGTGACAAACCCAATCTGTTTGTCGCCGTATTCGATGCGGTTCAGCCCCGTTGTTTCCGCAAGGGCCGCCAGCCTGCGCATACGCTCCTCAACAACCACATGGCGGCCGATCGCGTTGCCGGGCATCATCACATATTTTTTGGGGTCCTTCACATACGGTTTGACAGGGACTTCGGTCCGTTCGCCGGTCTCCACAATGCTCTGGGAATGCGCCACGCGGGTACAGGTGCGCAGGATGACCGGCGTGTCGTATTCTTCCGAAAGGGCATAGGCAGCCTTTACGAAATCGACACATTCCTGGGAATCGGCCGGTTCCAGCATGGGCAGCTTTGACGCCACGGCATAATGGCGGGAATCCTGCTCGTTCTGGGAGCTGTGCATCCCCTGGTCATCCGCGACGCAGAGGACGAAACCGCCGCCCACTCCCGTATAGGAAGCTGTAAACAGCGGGTCGGCCGCCACGTTAAGCCCCACATGCTTCATCGCGCAGAACGAGCGCGCCCCGCCGATCGAGGCTCCGAGCGCCACTTCGCAGGCAACCTTTTCATTCGGCGCCCATTCGGCGTAAACCTCGTCATAAAGGCTCACAGATTCGGTGATTTCGGTAGAGGGGGTTCCCGGATAACTGGAAACCACCCTGCACCCGGCTTCAAAAAGGCCTCTGGCAACCGCCTGGTTGCCCAACATCAACTGTTTCAATAGATCCCGCTCCTTACAATGATTTCGATTCGGTTTCTCTCAGGTCGACAACACGTTTGGCCTTGCCGGCAAACCGCTCGATGGATTTCGGCTCCACCAGCGTCACCCTGGCATCAATTCCAAGCACAGTGCGCAGCCTGGAACGGATGACACAGGTCAGCTTTTCCAGATCTGAATACCGCTCCAGCAGGGAAGTGTCCACAAGCTCCACCTTCACTTCCAGCGTATCCGTATACCCCTCATGCCGCACATACAGCATATAATGCGGGCTGATCTGTTCCATGGGCATCAGCACGCTTTCGATCTGGGACGGGAACACATTCACGCCCTTGATTTTCAGCATATCGTCGCTGCGCCCCTTGACTTTATCCATCCGCGCCGTCGTCCGCCCGCAGGCGCAGGGGGTTTTCACGATGCGGGTCAGGTCCCGTGTGCGGTAACGCAGCAGCGGGAACGCCTCCTTCGTCATGGTGGTAACGATCAGCTCCCCGGTTTCGCCCTCGTCTTTCGGGGCAAGCGTAACGGGATCGACGATTTCCGCAAAAAAATGGTCTTCCGCAATATGTAATCCGCACCGCAGTTCGCATTCTCCGGAAACACCCGGCCCCATCAGTTCGGACATGCCGTAGTTGTCGGTTGCAAAGAGGCCCAGACGCTGTTCGATCTTCGCGCGCATCTCCGTGGTACAGCCCTCCGAGCCGAACAAACCGATACGCAGCTTAAAATCGGAGAGGTCGTACCCCATTTCATGCGCCAGTTCCCCGAGGTAGAGCGCATAGGTAGGCGTTGCGATCAGGGTGGTCGTGCCGAAATCCTTCATCAGCATGATCTGTTTTTCGCTGTTCCCGCTGGAGGATGGCACGACCGTCGCGCCGATGCGTTCCAGCCCATAGTGCAGGCCGAGCGCGCCGGTAAACAGCCCGTACCCGAAGCAGATCTGCGCGATATCTTCGTCCGTGACTCCGGCCGCCGCGATAATCCGCGCCATAAGCTCCGACCACATGTCGAGGTCATTTTTCGTGTAGCCCACCACGGTCGGTTTTCCGGTGGTTCCGGAAGACGCATGAATGCGTACGACCTGTTTTTGCGGAACCGCAAACAGCCCAAACGGATAATGGTCGCGCAGGTCGGCCTTGGTGGTCGGCGGGATATACCGGATGTCGGAAAGCGTCCGGAATTTATCCGGGTCAAGGCCGGCCGCGTCCAGGCGGTCATGATAAAATTTCACATGATCATAACAGTATCGCACAACCCTCCTGAGACGTTCCAGCTGGAGGGCCTCCAGCTTTTCCCGCGGCATGGTTTCCATTTCAGGGTTATAGATCACGGTTTTCACTCCATTTCCTTTTCTGCGTACCGGAACGCACAACACTTTAACGCATTTATCTGTTAAATCCATTCTTCTTATCATAACAAAGTCGGGCTCCAAAATCAACCCCTTGCGCCGTTATTCTCCTCCGGCGCCTTTATCCGGACATCTGCTCGATACCTGCGCCTGATTGCCCGCCCGGGAGGGCGGCTTTTTTTATTGGAAAGTATTTTCAGCACCCGCTTTTCAAAACGCCTGTGTTTACATAATACCGGCAAACATACGCACCCTAATCTTTCAGAGGCCTCAAATACAGCAAAAGCGGGCCGATTTGCCTGATCTCCACGACAAATTCATAGTTTATTAAACAAATACGCCATTAATTCGTGTAAAATAAAAAAGTTAACAGAAGTATGCCCATTGTCATCTGGAGATTGCTATGTTTGGATATATCAAACCCTGCAAACCGCAAATGCGCGTATGCGAATATGAAACTTATAAAGCGGTATATTGCGGGCTCTGCAAACAGCTGGGCCGCAAATACGGCCCTTTTTCCCGCCTGACGCTCAGCTATGATTTTACCTTTCTTGCTTTGCTCAGCCTTTCCCTGAAGCCGGAAAATACCGCTCAGTTCTGCCAAAAGCGATGTCTGCTGAACCCTCTTCGCAGGCTTCCCTGTCTGAGCGACGGGCCGGAACTGAGTTTTTCCTCCGGCGTGGCGATGATGATGTTTTACTACAAGGCCCTGGATAACTTTAATGACGGCGGGTTCCGTGAAAAGGCGCTGTCCACGCTCTGCATGCCGTTCGCACGGTTTGCTTACCGGAAGGCTTCGGAGCAGTATCCGGCGGCGGCGCAGATTATCTATGAAGCCATCAGCAAACAAAGCCTGATTGAGGAGGAGCAGTGCGACAGTGTCGATCAGGCCTGCGAGCCTACCGCGCTTGTCCTCTCCGGAATCTGCGGGCTGCTTTCCGACGACAAGAGCCAGAAGCGCATATTGGAACGGTTCGGCTATCTGCTGGGGCGTTATGTCTATCTGGCGGACGCACTGGACGATCTGGAGGAGGACGCGCGGCAGCACAGCTACAATGCCTTTCTGCTCCGGGAGCACCTGACCTCGCCTGATGCAAAACAGCTGGCTGAAATCCGTGAAAATGCGAAAGGTTCCCTGTTTCTTACCATCGGGGAGCTGATTAAAACCTATGGACTGCTTGAACTGCATACTTATCAGCCAATTCTGGACAATATCATCCACCTTGGTTTGCGCGATACCGTGGAACGAATCATGATGCCGAAGGAGACTGAACACCAATGACAGATCCATATAAAATCCTGGGGGTATCTCCCAATGCCAGTGATGAGCAGATCAAGGCCGCATACCGCGAACTTGCAAAAAAGTATCATCCTGACAATTACGCGGGCAATCCCCTCTCGGATTTGGCGGAAGAAAAAATGCAGGAAATCAACCGCGCATATGACGAGATTTCCAAGCAGCGGAAAAGTGCGCAGACAGGCGGTACCGCGTATGGCAACACCGCATCCTACGGCTACGGTTCCGGCGGGTCGCAGTTTGCCGATATCCGCCGCCTGATTAATTCCGGCAGGATTGCCGAGGCACAGGAACTTCTGGACGGTGTTGCGGCGGCCAGCAGGGACGCCGAATGGTATTTTCTGAGAGGCAGTATCCATTATTCCCGCGGCTGGCTGGACGACGCCCTGCAGTGTTTCCAGAAGGCCTGCTCCATGAACCCGCAGAATGCGGAATACGCCGCCGCCTATAACCAGCTGGTCTGGCAGCGGCAAAGCGGGCGCCCCAGCGGCTATGGCAATTATCCGCAGGGGGGTGCCGGCGTTGGCGGCTGCAGCTGCTGCGATGTCTGCGCCGCGCTGTGGTGCGCGGACTGCTGTATGAACGGCTGTTTCTGATGGAGGCGTTTACATGAAGAAAAGTACACAGGTGGCGATTGGAGGGCTGTCTTCCGCGCTTTGCGTCCTGCTGATGTTTATGACAGGGCTGATCCCGTTTTCCACCTATGTGTTTCCCGGAATGGCGGGCATCGTCCTGATCGCGGTTGCCACCGAAATCGGCAGCGCGACCGCGCTGCTGGTGTTTGTGGCAACCTCTGTGCTCTCTCTGTTTATTGTGCCTGACCGGGAGTCCGTACTTTTATTTATCATGCTGCTCGGGTATTATCCTATGCTCAAGCCCAAGCTGGAGCGTATTCCCAGGCCTTTTGCATATCTTTTGAAGCTGGTGCTTTTTAACGTGGTCATCGTCGCGTTCTACTATGCGACAATTTACCTTCTCGGCATCCCCGACCTGCTGTCCGACTGGGGCTCCCTGGGGAAATATACCTCTTATGTCGCGATCGGCCTGGCAAATTACACGTTTTTCATGTATGATTATCTTTTAAGCAAGGTGCTTTTGATTTATGTCCGTTGGTTCCGCCCCCGTAT
>JAEXAZ010000128.1 GCA_023394255.1 Bacillota bacterium
CATACATGACCGGAAGATTGGCCTTAATGCTTCCGTCCCGGCGCAGCGGCAGCCCCTCCACAATCCTTCCGGGGCTTTCCGCATTGGAAAACTGGCGCTTTTCTCCTGAAACCCGTCTAAAAAGCAATTCAGGCAGCAAATGGAGCGCGTGTGTTCCAAACACAAGGTCGACATAAGGATAGCTTTTTTTAATTTTTTCAGAAACGGAACTCTGCTGCATCATGCATCCGCAAAGTCCGATCAGCATGTCCGGCCTTTCCTGCTTGACCGGTTTCAGCGCGCCCACATTTCCAAAAACGCGGTCCTGCGCGTTTTCACGGACAGCACAGGTATTATAGATGACAAGGTCGGCGTTTTCCACCTGGTCGGTAAAGCCGTATCCAATCTGGGCAAGCAGCCCTTTGATCTTTTCACCATCGCTCTGATTCTGCTGGCAGCCAAAGGAATGCACGTACGCCATGGGCGGATGCGAATAGCGCTGTGCGAGCAATGATTTTGCACGTCCGGCATATTCCATCTGCGCGGCTACTTCCCGGCTGCTGACCGCCTGTTGTACCTGTCCCGGCAAATTTCCATCTCCTCATGTCCCATTCAAGTATCCTACAATATCAATTTATCATATCATTTTTGGCAAAATTATTCAAGGTTTGGCAGTATAAAACAGGGAGCGCCAGGAACAGCGCTCCCAAGATACCATGTCATTTCAGAGTCTCTCCGAAAGCCTTGCCCAACTCGCGCGCTTTTTGCAGATCTTCTTCCGAGGGAATAAAGCAAACTTTAAACCCCTCTCCGAATAGCGACATCTTCAGGCCGCTCAGACGCGCAGACAAATTCGGCACGGCCTCGCCGCTCCAGCCATAAGAGCCGAACACCAAAACCGGCTTTTTCCGGTTATTGATCGCGTCGACATGACTCAGCAAAGCCCATGCGGGCGGAACTGCGTCGCCGTTAAGCGTCGGGCTGCCCAGCGCAAACGCATCCGAGCGATTCAACAGTTTTGAGAGAGCGTCCATATCATGCTCGATAATATCGTAGGAAGCAACATCCGCGTCCGGCCTGGATTCCAAAATTCCCTGACGGATTGCGTCGGCGATCCGCGCCGTGTTCCCATATGCGGTTGTGTAAAAAATGGGGACCGTTAATTTTTCATTTCTTACCGGCTGACTCCACTCCTGATATTTTTCCCGCACATAATCCAGCATGCAGCCTTTTGTAAGGACCGGGCCGTGGCTGTTGCATACGGACTCGATCGGCAGATCCTTGATTTTTTCCAGGCCTGCAAGCACATAAGGCTTGAACGGCGCGAAAATCGCGTCATAGTATCCCTTGACCGCGGCTTTGAATTTTTCGGGATAGGCAAGGTTATAGTCAAAGAGATAAGGCTCACAGTAATGCGTCCCTAAAAAGTCACAGCTGAAGAGCGTTTTTTCTTCCTCGACCCAGGTGAACATGGAGTCGGGCCAATGCAGGAAAGGCGCGTTGATAAAACGCAGCGTTCTTCCGCCAATATCCAGCAGATCACCATTTTTGACTACCTGCATTTTGAGGTCCGCCCGGTTGGTAATGTTTTTCAAATAGATAGAACCTGCCTGAGAGGCAATAATGGTTGCATTCGGCGTATAGTCCAGCAGCTGTGCAAGACCGCCGGAATGATCCGGCTCGTTGTGGTTCAGTACAATATAATCAATATCGGCAGGATCGATGACCTCACGGATATTATCGAGATAGTGCTTAAAAAAAGTCTTGTGACATGTTTCAATCAGCACATTTTTCTCTGTGCCTTTCACCAGAAAGGAGTTATATGAGGTGCCATATTCGGTAGTCATCACGATATCGAATACGCGCATATTCGGATTCAGTATCCCCACAGAGTAAATGCTGTCTGTGATTTTTATCGCTGACATGATCTTTTCCCTCCCAAATTTCTGCCTGTTTTCAACTCTATTTGATTGTAAATTTCCCGATACAGCATATCAACAGCGATTCAAAAATGTCTGTAAACCGGAAAAGGTTTGGATTGGTAGAAATTTATTGAACTGTCCAACAAAAGTATACTATATAAGTCTACGTTTGTAAACCATTTATTTCGCCGGATACAGAATTTTTTTTAAATATTGGCCGGTGTAAGAACGTTTCACTTTGCAGATTTCTTCCGGAGTTCCCGTTGCGACAATGGTGCCGCCCCGGTCACCGCCCTCGGGTCCCAAATCAACAATATAATCCGCCGTTTTGATAACCTCCAGATTATGTTCAATCGTAATGACCGTGTTCCCCGAGTCAACGATTGTCTGCAGGACTTCGATCAGCTTATGCACGTCGGCGGTATGCAAACCGGTCGTCGGCTCATCCAGAATATAAACCGTTTTCCCGGTAGGCCGGCGGGAAAGCTCCGTTGCAAGCTTCACCCGCTGCGCTTCGCCTCCGGACAGTGTGGTTGCGGGCTGGCCGACCTGAATATAGCCAAGCCCGACATCCATTAAAGTTTGCAGCTTGCGCGCAATCTTAGGCACGTTCTGGAAAAAGCCCAATGCTTCTTCCACAGTCATTTCCAATACGTCATAAATGGACTTGCCTTTATA
>JAEXAZ010000152.1 GCA_023394255.1 Bacillota bacterium
ACAAACGGGGCGCGCTGGGCAGGCACAGCGCGCCCCTTTTGTTATAAACGTCCCTTAAAATCTTCATAGCCAAAGCTTTTGACCAGTTTTATCCGATGATCTTTGTCTGCCGTCGCAATGGACGGCAGATTCATACCGTTGAAGGTATTGTTCTTGACCATCGAGTAATGCGCCATATCGCAGAACACCAGTTTATCTCCTCTCCGGAGGGGTTGGTCAAAGGAGTAATCCCCGATAATGTCTCCTGCAAGGCAGGTCGGGCCGCCCAAACGGTAAGTAAACTGTTTTTCGTCCGGCAAACCGGCGTCCACAACATTGGGACGGTAGGGCATTTCCAGAACGTCCGGCATATGGCAGGCGGCGGAAGTGTCCAGAATTGCAATTTGGATACCGTTTTCGATCACATCCATCACCGTACTGACAAGATATCCGGTATTGAGAGCGACCGCCTCGCCCGGTTCCAGATAAACCTCAAGTCCGTATTGCTCCCGAAACCGCCTGATACAGGCAACCAGCGCCTCCACATCGTAGTCACTCCGGGTGATATGATGCCCTCCGCCAAAATTAATCCACTTGATTTGGCTAAAGAACCTCCCGAACTTTTGCTCCGCTGTCTCAAGCGTTTTCACCAATGCATCCGCGTTTTGTTCACACAGTGTATGGAAATGGAATCCGCTGATTCCGTCCAGTAAATCTGGCCGGAAGTTCTCAAGCGTAACCCCGAGCCGTGAACCGAAAGAGCAGGGGTCATAAATGGCATGTTCTTGTGTGGAGCACTCGGGATTGATCCTGATGCCAAATTGCTTGCCTGATGCCAAGGCTTTTTCCCGGAAAAGCTGCCACTGAGAAAATGAGTTGAAGACAATATGGTCGCAGATGTTCAGGATGTCGTCAAACTCTTTCTCTGAATACGCGGGAGAAAAAATATGCGTTTCGCCGCCCATCTCCTCATAGCCCAATTTTGCCTCATTTAAGCCGCTGGCGGTGGTGCCGTTTAAATAGTTCCCGACCAGAGGGTAAAGCGAATACATGGAAAAAGCTTTTTGCGCCAAAAGGATATGGCAGCCCGTCCGGTCAATCACGCGCTTCAAAAGTTCAAGATTTTTAACCAGCAGAGTTTCGTCGACGATGTAATACGGGGTTTCAACCGCATTCAAATCAAATCCAAGCCCCATCGCTTAGTCCACCAGATCGGGACGGCAGCTTTCCCGCCACGGCAGTCCCCATTGGTTCAGCGCATCCATAAACGGGTCCGGATCAAACTCCTCGACATTAAATACGCCCGGCTTCCTCCAGGTCCCGTTCATCACCATCATTGCGCCGATCATCGCGGGAACACCGGTCGTATAGGAAATGGCCTGCGAACCCACTTCCCTGTAGCATTCCTGATGATCACATACGTTGTAAAGGTAATAGGTTTTCTCTTTGCCGTCTTTTTTCCCTTTGAAGATGCAGCCGATATTGGTTTTCCCTTTCGTTCTCGGGCCAAGGGAGGCGGGGTCGGGCAGCACAGCTTTCAAAAATTGCAGAGGGACAATTTTCATCCCGTTATATTCGATCGGCTCAATCGAAGTCATTCCGACATTTTCCAGACACTTCAAGTGGGTAAGGTAACTCTGCCCAAAGGTCATAAAGAAACGGATTCTCCTGATGCCCTTGATATGGAGTGCCAAAGATTCCAGTTCCTCATGGTGCAGCAGATACATGTCTTTTTCGCCGATCTCAGGGAAATTATAGACCCGTTTGATCTCCATCGGCTCGGTTTCCACCCAGTTTCCGTTTTCCCAGTAGCTACCCTTTGCGCTGACCTCCCTGATATTGATTTCAGGGTTGAAATTGGTTGCAAACGGATAACCGTGGTCGCCCGCGTTCGCGTCCAGAATGTCTATTTCGCTGATCTCATCAAATTCATGCTTTTGCGCATAAGCGGAAAACACCCCGGTCACTCCCGGGTCAAACCCACACCCCAGCAATGCGGTGATGCCGGCTTTTTCAAAGCGGTCCCGGTACGCCCACTGCCATTTATATTCAAACTTCGCCGTATCAACGGGCTCATAATTTGCCGTATCGACATAGTTTGTTTTGGTAGCCAGACAAGCATCCATGATCGTCAAATCCTGATAGGGCAAGGCGAGATTCAGTACGACATCCGGCTCAAAGCTTTTGATCAGGGCGATTAATTCCTCAACATCGTCCGCATTTACCTGCGCGGTACGGATTTTTGTCTTTCCACCGTCCAGCTTTTCTTTCAGAGCATCGCATTTGCTTTTGGTTCTGCTCGCAATCATAATTTCCTCAAAAGCGTCGCTGTTTTGGCAGCATTTATGGATCGCTACGCTGGCCACACCGCCGCAGCCGATTATTAATGCTTTCCCCATTTTGTATACCTCCTAAATATGAATTGATTCAAATCTTTATTTTCTATTTTCCGCCGAAAGCAAGCAGCATTTCACGCAAAATCTTGCAGGCCGCCGCTGTGGAGACCCCGCTTTGATCGTATACGGGAGAAAGCTCATTGATATCGCACCCGACGATGTTCAATTTGCTGATTCGCAGAATGGCATCCAGCAATTCGAGAAAGCTGACCCCTCCCGCTTCCGGCGTCCCCGTTCCTGGGAATGCCGATGGATCAAGGACATCCAAATCAAGTGTAAAGTAAACAGGCTTTCCAGATAGCCGTTCCACAATCTTATCTAAATCCGCAAAATTAAATTTGTTCAGAACCGTATGGCTTTTGGCAAATTCAAATTCGGTTTTTTCTCCTGAACGGATTCCAAACTGATACAGCCTTCCGTCCCCTGTCAAATCCCAAATGCGGCGCATCACAGTTGCATGAGACAACTGTTCTCCCAGGTAGTCTTCCCGCAAATCCGCGTGCGCATCAAACTGGATGACATGCAGGTCCGGGAATTTCCCAAGGACGGCCCGGACAGCCCCGAGTGTCACCAGATGTTCGCCCCCGATCATCACCGGAAGTTTTCCGTCTTCGACGATCTGGGCGGCAGATGCTTCAATTTCTTTCAGCACTCTTATGGTATTTCCAAACGGCAGTTCCAGATCGCCGCCGTCAAAAACCGCAATTTCTGTCAGATCCCTGTCCTGATAAGGGCTGTATGTTTCGATGCCATACGATTCCCCCCGCATGGTTTTGCTCGCAAACCTTGTCCCCGGACGGTAGGAGGTTGTGGAGTCGAAAGGCGCCCCGAAAATCACAAGCTGCGCCTCCGAATACTCGCTGTCACACCCAAGAAAGGTCTCGATATTTTTATTCCACATCGGCCAGCATCTCCTCCACATAATTCGGTAACGCGAAAGCGCCTTTATGCAGGTTTGTATTATAATACCGGGTTTTCAGCCCAAGCGCATTCCACTGCTGCACACGCAGGTCTGTCACCGGATGGTATTTTTTAGACGCGAAACCGAACAGCCAGTGTCCGGACGGATAGGTTGGAATATGCGCCTGATAAACCCTGCTGATTTTGAAGGATTCCACGATCCTTTTGTGCGCTCTTTGCATTGCAATCGCGTCGTCTTCATAGAAAGGGCTTTCATGCTGGTTCACCATAATGCCGTCTTCCTTCAGGGCATTATAGCAGTTCCCATAAAATTCTTTCGTAAACAAGCCTTCGCCCGGTCCGAACGGGTCGGTCGAATCCACAATGATAAGGTCGTAGCTGTTTTCACATCTGCGGATAAATTTCAGGCCGTCCTCATAAAAAATGTGAACCCGTTTGTCTTCAAAGCCACAGGCTGTCTGGGGAAGATATTCCCTGCAGACCTCAACCACCTGCTCATCGATCTCGACCATGTCAATCCGTTCAATGCTCCGATAACGGGTTAATTCCCGGACCACGCCGCCGTCTCCGGCGCCGATCACCAGGACCTGCCTGACTGAAGGATGCACCGCCATGGGTACATGCGTAATCATCTCGTGGTAAATGAACTCATCCTTTTCCGTCAGCATCAGATCGCCGTCCGCTACCAGAATTCT
>JAEXAZ010000157.1 GCA_023394255.1 Bacillota bacterium
GACATAGTCGTCCTTCATGCGCTCGGCGGTTTTTTCGGCTTCGACCAGCGCCCTGTCCACCTCCTGCGAGACATAGATTTTTCCTTCCTCCCGCCCGGGACCGCTCATGCGCGAGAGCTTTTCGATCTCCGCGCGCACCGCGGACTGCACCGCGGCGAGATCGATTTCCGTCTTTTTCAGCAGCTGCCCGATCAGCCCGTTTTCCTGCGTCAGCAGCGTATAGACCAGATGCTGCTGCTCAATCTGAATATTCTGATATTCTATCGCCAGATTCTGAGCGGATTGGAGCGCCTCCAAAGATTTCTGGGTAAATTTCTGAGCATTCAAAGAACACTCCTCCTTCATCACAATTGATTTCGTTCAGTAAAGTCGATTAGCACTCTATGTATTTGACTGCTAAATTTATTGTAAACCAGCCCCGCCAAAAAGTCATGTACAATTTGTGAATTTTTATGCTTCCCCCGGCTTTCCGCGCCCATTGCCGGTTCCCTATGCATCGTAAAATCAGCCGGCTGGCATGAAGGCGGCGGGTTTTTCATATGGTGTAAAGTCGGAAACCCGGTATTTGACCCCGAAACGGTTTCACGATATAATAAAACTCTATGGAGCGTGCGCAGGTATGCGGGAATTTGTCGATGCCGTTGCCGTCCTGAACAGCCGGCTGAACGGGCTTGTCTGGGGCCCCGCCATGGTTGCATTCATGATGCTTGTGGGCCTTTATTTTACGGTGGGAACCGGCTTTTTCCAGTTCAGCCGGTTTCGTCTCTGGATCGGTGAAACCCTGTTTGCAATCTTCCGGGACAAAACCGTGCGCGACAAGCGCGACCCGCACACAATTTCGCAGTTTCAGGCGCTTTCAACCGCCCTCGCCGGAACCATCGGGACCGGCAATATTGTGGGGGTTGCCACCGCGATTGTCGCCGGGGGGACGGGCGCGGTCTTTTGGATGTGGGTATCCGCGTTTGTCGGGATGATGACCAAATTCGCCGAAAACGTTCTGGGAAACTATTACCGCTATCAGGACAAAAAAGGGGCATGGGTCGGCGGCCCGATGGTTTATATCGAGCGGGGGCTGCATTGCAGATGGCTGGCGGTGCTATTTGCGTTGTTCTGCACCGCCGCTTCCTTCGGCATCGGCAACATGACGCAGGCAAATTCCATCGCGGGCGCGCTCACTTCCTCCTTTTCCGTTTCCCCCCTGTCCGTGGGCATCCTGACTGCTCTGCTGGCCGGGCTGGTCATTTTGGGCGGGGTCAGGCGGATCGCCTCCGTAACGGAAAAGTTCGTTCCGTTTGCCGCGCTGTTCTACATCGCAGGCGGCCTCACGATCCTCGTCATCAACCGGCACCGGATTCCTGCGGCGCTTTCCTCCATCTTTACCGGGGCATTCAGCCTGCGCGCGGCGGGCGGCGGCGCCGGGGGGTACGCAATGATGCGCGCGGTCCAATTCGGTGTGGCAAGGGGGATTTTTTCCAACGAGGCGGGGCTTGGCAGTTCCGTCATCGTCAACTCCGCTTCCAACGTAAAAGAGCCTGTCCGGCAGGGCATGTGGGGCATTTTTGAGGTGTTTGCGGACACGATTGTGATGTGCACGATTACCGCCCTTGTGATTCTTTCCTCGGGGGCGCTTTCCGGCGGAAAAGACGGGGCAGCGCTCTCAATTGCCGCTTTTTCCGAAGGATTGGGGGAGTTCGGCAGCCTTTTCGTGTCGCTGGCCATCACCTGCTTTGCTTTTGCCACTATACTCGGCTGGGCGTATTACGGCGAGCGGGCGGTTGCATATCTGTTCGGCCGAAAATGCGTTTTCCTCTATAAACTGGTCTATATCTGTATGATCTGCGTCGGATGTGTCGCGGACCTGAAACTGGTCTGGAGCATCTCCGATACGTTTAACGGCCTGATGGCGGTCCCCAATCTGATTGCAATCCTGCTGCTGTCCGGCAAGGTCTTTTCTCTGACGAAAGAATATCTCGCGCGCAGGCAGGGAATGCGCGCCGATAAAATCCGGAGGTTATGAATGAAGTATAAAATGATTTTCTTTGACGCCGACGGGACGCTGTTTGATTTTGACCGCTCCGAGCGGCATTCCTTTGCCGCCGCCTGCGCCGACCAGGGCATCCCCGCTTCCCCCGGCCTTTACGAACAGTACCGCGCGATCAACGCGGCGCTTTGGCGGCAGCTTGAACGCGGAGAAATTGACCAGCCGGCGCTGCGGCGGCTGCGGTTTGAAAAGCTGTTTTCCGAGACGGGGATTTCAGGTGACGCCGCCTCCATGAATCTCTGTTATTCCCGCCGCCTGTCCGAGTGCACCTTTTTGATTGACGGCGCGCTGGACATCTGCCGCGCGCTGCGCGGCAAATGCCCGCTGGTCATCGTGACCAACGGCATTCCGGACATTCAGGCGCCCCGCCTGGAAAAATCCGCGCTGGCCCCCTATATCGACCATGTCTTTATTTCGGGTGAAATCGGCTGGCAGAAGCCCCATCCCGCTTTTTTCGACCATGTGTTCCGGGAACTGAAGATTCGGGATGACGAGCGCGGGCAGACGATTCTGCTCGGGGATTCGCTTTCTTCCGATATGAAGGGCGGCCACGACGCCGGAATGGTCACCTGCCTGTACGCCCCGCAGGGCGGCGCCGGAAATGAAACCTGCGACTTTTCCATTCAAAACCTGATGGAATTTCTTCCGCTGGTGCTGGACTGAAAAGAGCCGTCTCAGTTCGAGACGGCTCTTTTTACATGCCCTGTTCAGGATTTATCCGACCGGTACGCTCCCAATACGCGGAAGTCCTTTGCGTGCTCCGCGATGGCATCCAGAGCGGTTTTCACCTGCTGATTGCCGATGTCACCCTCAAAGTCCAGATAGAACCGGTAGTTCCACAGGACGTCGGGAATCGGACGGGACTCAATTTTTACAAGGCTGATGCCGCGCTCCGCAAAATAGCGCAGCGTCTGATACAGCGTGCCCGACTCATGGTCGAGCGTAAACACAAGGCTGACCTTGTCGGCGCCGCGCGATTCCAGTTCACGGCCAATCAGGATAAAGCGGGTTGTGTTCTCCTGATGGTTCTGAATATCGGGAGCCAATATCTGCAATCCGTACAGGTTTGCGGCGCGCGGACTGCAGATCGCGGCTTTTGCCGGGTCCCGCGCTTGTGCCACCAGCTTCGCGCTGGTCGCCGTGCTCTGGTGGGAAACCTGCGTCCAATGCCCGTGGCGGGATAAAAATTCGCTGCACTGGAGCAGCCCCTGTTCATGGGAATAGACCTGTGTGACGCTTTCCAGCGACGCACCGGGAACAGCCGCCAGGTTCTGGCTGATCCTGACACGCCGCTCCCCCACGATGTAAAACCCGTAGCTGCCCAGCAGGTCATAGACCGCGGAGATCGCGCCGGAGGAGGAGTTTTCGATCGGCAGCACCCCATAGTCAATTTTCGCATCCTTCAGCGCTTCAAACACGTCGCGGAATTCCGCGTAAGCTAAGCGGTCCTGCCGGTCGGAAAACAGATCGGTCAGGGCCTGTTCCGAAAAGGAACCCGGGATGCCGTAATAGCCGACCGTTCCATGTTTTATGGGATCTTGCGGCTGCTGTCCGCCGGCCTGCAAGCTGCGGGACTGCGCCCCGCGGCTGATTTCCATAACCGCACGCATAAAACGCCTTGCATCCGACGCATAGCCCTCATCTTTTAAAAAACCGGCAGCTTTCCGCAAAATTTCTTCTTCCCTGCCCGCCTGGAGGACAGAAAGCCCGTGCTCCCTTTTATAGCGGCCAACCTCGCGTACAATTTCCATGCGGCGCTCAAACAGCGGAATCAGCCGGCCGTCGATTTCATCTATCTCTCTGCGGTAATCATTCAAATCTGGCATTTTTCGTCTCCCTGATTCTTATAGTTCGCGTCCGACAGCGGCGGCAATCGGGCGCAGTTCCTCCACAAGTTCGCCGTATACGCCGGGTTTGATCGACTGCTGCCCGTCGCAGAGGGCGTTGGCCGGGTCGTTGTGCACTTCGATAATCAGCCCGTCGGCGCCTACCGCGACTGCCGCTTTTGCCAGAGGCTCCACCATCCACCATTTTCCCGTGGCATGGCTGGGGTCCACAACAACCGGCAGATGGCTGAGCTTTTTGACCGCGGGTATCGCGGAAAGATCCAGCGTATTGCGGGTGTAGGTTTCAAACGTCCTGATACCGCGTTCGCAGAGGATAATGTTCTCGTTGCCGCCGGACATGATATATTCGGCGGACATCAGCCATTCCTCAATCGTGGCGGAAAGCCCGCGCTTGAGCAGAATGGGCCTTCTGGTGCGTCCCAGCTCTTTCAGCAGTTCAAAATTTTGCATGTTGCGGGCTCCCACCTGAATCATGTCCACATCCCGTTCAAAAATTTCAATATCATAAGGCGACATGATTTCGGTGACAATCGGCAGGCCCGTTGCCGCCCTCGCTTCTTTCAGCAGTTCAAGCCCGTCATATTTCAGCCCCTGAAAGGCGTAAGGGCTTGTGCGGGGCTTGAACGCGCCCCCGCGCAGAAAATTGGCGCCGATGCGTTTGACCTCTTCGGCAATCCCGCAGATCTGCTGTTCGCTTTCCACCGAGCACGGGCCCGCGATCATAGCCAGTTTCTTTCCGCCGATCCGGTTTCCCCCGACTTCCACGACGGTCGGCGCCGGATGGAACATGCGGTTCGCTTTTTTAAACGGCTCCGCGACATGCATCACCCGTTCGACATTCCGGTTTGCCTCAATCCAGGAATCGTCGATCTTGCTGGTGTCCCCCACAAGCCCGAGGATGATCAGATCCTTGCCTACGACCGGGCTGACTTCCACGCCCTTTGCGGTCAGCTGATTTGTTAAGTCGTCAATTTCTTTTTGCGGTGTTCCGCGTTTGATGATTACGATCATTGCATACCCTCCAAAAATGTGTTAACTGCATGGGTTCATTTTTTGAGCATACAAAAAGAGAACCCATTGCGTCAATGAGTTCCCCTGTATCATTCCTATCGCAGATATCGCCCAGGAACGCCTCTACTCACAAACACAATCTTTTTCACAGCAAATAAAGCCGGTGCTAAAGAAAAAGCCCCAGCTAAAAAAGCCGTAAAATCGATTCTGTTTTGCGGACAGGTAGTCCATAGCGGCCTCCATAACCCTAAATGATTTCTTTTATTATAACAAACAATGGTCATCTGTCAACCCATTTGCAAAAACTTACATAAAAATCATGCCGGATATCCGCCGCAGGCGGCGGATATCCGGCACAAATGTTATCGATTCAGCTCGTCTCCTGCAGTCCCGGAATTGTGCAGCGCAATCACACGGCTGATTTCCTCAAAGTCAGAAGCCGGCATGTCGCCCACAATCG
>JAEXAZ010000169.1 GCA_023394255.1 Bacillota bacterium
GAATTGGTTGGCGAAAAAAACACGAAAACACACCAAGTGGTCGCTGGCGATGTTGACAGCACGATTGTTCTGGAATTCCAGTATGATCTCATCCCGTATAAGGTGACCTTTAAGCCCGGTGAACACGGCACGCTGGCTGAAGCGGATGGAGACGGCAATGTCGTCAACAATCCCGTTTACTATGGCGATGCGCTGACGGCCCCGGAAGTTACTGTAGCCGACAGTGATGAGGCGGTGTATACGTTCATCGGCTGGGATTCTGATGGTGATGACGATGTGGATTACACCTCAGATAATCTGCCATCTGTTACAGACAGCGCCACCTATACGGCAGTCTACACCAGCAAGGGAGTCTACACCTATACCGTTGAACACTGGATTGAAGGCGAGGAAGAGCCGTTCCTGACCCATAGTGGAACAGCAATTGAAGGCGAAACGGTGTCGGTATCTCCGGAACAGGTTGCCGAGGCGCTGGAACGGCTTGGCAATGAATATCAGACAGTTGGAAATCCGTATGAAACTTCCATAGTCATTCCGACTGAAGACAACGTCATGATCGTTTATTACGAGAAAAAACCCAACAGCAATATTACCATAGTTCATCAGTACTATCGCAACAACGCAACCTTGGAAAACGAAGTTTCCAAGAATGCAGGAATTGTTGATCCGGGCACAGAGGTCGATGCTGCCAAATATCAGGAGCCGGGCAGCTACACCTATTGGAAGACCGAGTTTGAGCGCGACCCGCTTTCCGAGGACCCCGAGGCTCAAGAAATCCCGCTGATGAGCCGGAAACAGGCACTGGGAGCTGAGGAACAGGAAACCGCGGCAGAGCTTGAGGCAAAGATCAAGGAAGACCGGGCGCAGATCCTGAAAGATCATCCGGATGCAACAGAAGATGAAATTGACCAGTGGCTTGCGGAATACAGCGCAACGATGGTTGATGGCCGCTATCAGACACTGAAAGACAAACTGGATGATTTGAATGCCAGAATTTCCGAGTTGGAGCCGGAAGATAAAGATGATGGCTCCAGCGAAGACAGAAATGACAAATCCAGTGATGAAGCAACCGGCGACGAAACAACCGAAGACCAATCCGAGGAAAAAGCCGTTGACGACGAAACAACCGAAGACCAATCCGAGGAAAAAGCCGTTGACGACGAAACAGTCGAAGACCAATCCGAGGAAAAAGCCGTTGACGACAAAACAACCGATGATCAAGCGGCTGGCGACGAAACAACCGAAGATCAGTCCGAAGAAAAAGCCGTTGATGACGAAACGACTGACGATCAAACGGCTGACGACGAAACGACCGATGATCAAACGGCTGACGACGAGACAACCGATGATCAAGCGGCTGACGACGAGACAACCGATGATCAAACGGCTGGCGACGAGACAGCTGACAGCGACAAAGAAGACGGTGAAAACGAAGATCAGGCAAAACTTCTCGCTGAACTGAAAAAAGAACGTGCTGAGGGTCAGGATCAGTTTGATGATCTTGTGGAAACCAGAGATCAGTATGAATTCCTCAAGCCTCTGTATGCACACACGAAATCACTTTCCGAGCTGACAGGTGTTCCGATGACTCTGGCAGCCATGGATGATCAGGTTGCAGAAGAAGCAATTTGGCCGCCGGTAGAAGGAAAGTTCACCTATGAAGAAGGCTATGCTTATACAATTACGATTTCTTATAACCGGGTCGAACAGAACAACGGCGGCGATGACGATAATGATAATGATGATGACGACGACGATGACGACAGCGGCAACACCGTATCAATCATCAATCCCCGCGTTCCGCTGTCCCAGCTTCCCAAGGAAGAGCTGGTAACCATCCTCGATCAGGATGTGCCGCTCGGCAATCTGCCGAAGACCGGTGGTTCAGCTGAAAATGCGGCCGGCAGCCTTGGCGCGATGGCGATGATTCTGGGTGTCCTGATGAAGGTATTCGGAAAATCGCACAAAGACAACCAGTAAGCAGTCTAATCAAAACAGCCTCCCCGCAGATGCGGGGGGGCTGTTCAGCTTCTTTGTTTATGCCGCGGCGAGGCAGATTCCGAGCACAATCAGCCCGTATCCAACCCCTTTTTTTAGCGACAGCGGTTCATGATACAACAGAATACCGAAAAAGCCGATAAACAGGTAACTGGATGCGGAAAATAGAGGGGCGGCGCTCAGCGGGACTGTACGGTATGCCAGCACGGTCAGCAGCGAAGACGTCAGCATCAATGCGTAGCCGCTGACGACATGCCGGTTCAGATATTCCGCAAAAAAGTTTTTGCGGGAGAGGCTGGCGGAGGCTTTGAGCATCAACTGGCCGGCGACAGCCAGAAATACCCCCAAGAGGTAAAGCAGCAAGCCGATTCTATGATTCATTGCTGATCACCAGTCCGACGCCCGCGGCAATGACTGCCGCTGAAAGCAGCTGCCTTGGGCTGATTGTTTCGCCGAAAAAACAGGTGCCCCAAATCATGGACCATATGGCCGCCATGCCTTTGCCGGCGTAAGCGGTTGTAATAGGCAGGCGCTTGAGCAGCTGTTGCCAGATCACCGCGTAGACAGCCATGAT
Organism: Bacillota bacterium; assembly: GCA_023394255.1. Lineage (GTDB taxonomy): Bacteria > Bacillota > Clostridia > Oscillospirales > Ruminococcaceae > Anaerotruncus. The sequence continues at coordinate 2,573 of JAEXAZ010000169.1, forward strand.
GCAGAGCGCGAGACCGTAATAACACCAAAAACTCCAGGAAAAAAACGGTTTGCCGGCGGCCAGCTTGCTGCATAATCCGGCAATCGAAAAGAGAAAGACATTCGCCTGCAGAATCAGTAATGCGCTTTTGGGGGTTTGCATAGCTATCCTCCATAATGCAGAGCAGGAGCGGGACAAAGCCCGCTCCCGTTGCTTTATTCGATCAGCATTCCATCAGTTTTTCAATTGTCTCAACCGTAAGCGGGCCGGTTACACATTTCATAACCTTACCGCACTTTACGCATACGACGCAGGGGGTTTCGCTGACGCCAAGACGGTTGGCGATTCCTTCCGACTTGTAAATATCCGCTTTGGTAACCCTGACATCTTCGGCATGTTTTTCCTCAAACTGCTCGATGACAGGCAGCAGTTCGCGGCAGACGGGGTCAACCGCGTTCCAGACGTATACGATGCCCGGCTTATCGCCGCTCATGATCTGATTTTGAAAGACCGCGCTTTCCGCGATATATTTTTCCGCGGAATAGCCCGCGATCGCTCCGTCGCCGACAGCGGTCGCGACCTGCTTGAGGAATTTGTCGCGCACATCGCCCGCGGCGAAAACACCCGGGATTCTGGTTTCCATCTTCTCATTGGTAATCAGGTAGCCGCCGCGGTTCATATCGACCATACCCTTAAACAGTTCGGTATTGGGCAGGTAGCCGATAAAGATAAAGCAGGTGTCGACCGGAATGTCCACAATATCCCCGGTTTTCACGTTTTTGAGCGCGACCGATTTCAAATGTTCGTCATCGCCTCTGAATTCATCCACAGTCGTATTCCAGACGAATTCCATTTTTGGATTCTGCATGGCTTCGTTTTTCGCGATTTCATTGCAGTCCATGACGCCTTCGTCATGCATGACGGAGACAATCACTTTATTTGCAAATTTTGTGAGGAACATGCCCTCCTCGATTGCGGCGTCGCCGCTGCCGATCACCATAACGGTCTTTCCGGTATTTGCGGCCGCGTCGCAGGTGGCGCAGAACGAGATCCCCTTGTCATAGAGATATTTTTCCTCGCTCTTAGCGCCGGTAAGGCGGGGCTTTCCGCCCGACGCGAGAATCACAACCTTGCATTCATAGCGGTTGCGGAAGGTTTCGACGGCTTTGACGTCCCCCTCCAGGCTGACGGATTTCACATCGGTCAGCTTAAACTGGACGCCGAATTTTTTCGCCTGCTTATGGAACAGCTCCATCAGGCCGATCCCGGAGCTTCCTTCCGGAAATCCGGGATAGTTTTCGATCTCGTTTGTATAAGTTGCAAGGCCGCCGACGAGGGCCTTTTCGATAATCAGTGTCTTCAAACGGGCGCGCCCGCAGTAAATACCGGCGGTAAGTCCGGCGGCGCCGCCGCCGATAATCACGACGTCATATTGCTCCACTTTCTTTTCCATACGAATACCTCCCGATTCTGTTTTGGGGCTGTTTTTGACAACACCCAATCAAGCCGTCGGCAGAAGGCCGACAACGATGTTTTGATTTTGCTTTATATAGACAGATGGAGGCCTTTGTTATCCCAAAGACCTCCATTGTCTATCAGCGAATAGCAAAATTACATAAAAAATTTGGTCAGCAGCTTGCTTCCGATAAACGCGCCCGCGAACAGGGAAACCGCGAACACCCAGCCGGACAGGGACATCGAAGCGATGCCGCTGAACAATGCGCCGATGTTACAGCCGCCGGCAAGCCTGGCACCGTAACCCATCAGCAGCCCGCCGCAGACAGCCGCTACAATTTGGCGGGCGGATTTGATTTTCTTGAATTTAAATTGCGAAGCCAGTAAAGTCGCCAGCAGGGCGCCGAAGATAATGCCGATATTCTGCCAGCTGCCGGGATTGCTCAGAAAGCCGTTGTCCAGAGTTGTCTGCGCGCTCGCGGAGGAAAAATAGTACCATTTATCCACGTTGCCGCCAAACAGCCGGAACAGCCAGGCTCCCCAGTTTGTAAAGGTGCCGGTTATGCCCCACGGATTACCGGAATAAGCAAAAATCGCGATATTGAACAGCGCGAGCAAAACCGCGCCGGTTACATAGCTGAACGGATTTTTAAAAAACTGGATATAATACCGGTTTTTCGAAATCTTTTTCCAGAATTCTTCCAAGTAAAATGACACCTGCCTTTCGAATCAAAATAGAAGGCCGTCCGAACACAGTCAGGCGCTCATTTAGTCTTTTCAATGGTCAGGTCCCATTCTCCGTCGTCTACTTCTTCCACTTCGACGTTGTAGCCTTCTTTTCTGGCCCAGTCGGGAATATTTTTCATCGCGCAGCTGTGGTCAATATGTACGGTCAGCACATCTCCGACAGCCATCGAAGCAATCTTTTTCTGGGCTTTCACCAGCGGGACGGGGCAAACCTCTCCTAAGCAGTCAAGTTCAAATTCAGCCATCATAAAATCCTCCTTCAATTATATCAATCGTACAAGCAAATGAACTTATTCCTCATCGGTAATATGCAGTTTTTTGCGTTCCCAGAGATCCGCCGCGATATACAGGGCGAAAATCAGCAGGAGCTGGAGCACAACCGCGCCAAACCATCCGAATACGTCCGGCAGAAACACTTTTTTGCCGCTGGCTACAAAATTGACACTCCAGAAGCCCATATCGTGCGCGCCCCAGAGGGAACCGACGACAAAGAAAACGAGCGCGAGCGTGTTGACCGCAAAACCCTCGCCGACACGCATCAAAGTTCCAGAGGCGCAGCCTCCGGCGATGACCATGCCGATACCGAACAGAACCCCTCCCAACACCGTCGCAAAGCTGACCGGCTGGATAAAGCCCTGGCCGGGAACCGGCTGGCCGCCCGCAAACGCGCTGTATTTGATTGCGGCGAACCCGATTGTCGAAACTGCAAAAGCAACCAGGACCGCTTTGGTCAGCGTGGTCGTACCTGTCAAAACCGGATCACGCATGGATGCTGTAAAACAGAACCTGGATTTTTGAAGGATAAAGCCAAAACAACCCCCAAAAACCCAGAACATGGCAACCTGGCTGGAGCGGGAAAGGAGCAGAATACCAACCACAACCATCAGCACAAAAACAAGAAGCGCCACCGGGAGCTGGCTTTTTTTCGGCTTTCTCTTTGGCCTTGCAGGGCGCGGAGCCGCTTCTGTTTTGTTTTCCGACATCTCTGTACCTCCTTTGTTCAAGACTTGAAGCTTTCAAATAACGGTTTACTATGCGTATGATTATAACATGTTGTTAATAAATTGACTATTTAATGTGCTTATGCAATATAATGAGTTGTTATGGAATATCTGTCCCGCATAACGAAGAATTGCCTGTATATGGGCTTTCTGCGCTGTCTGATATAAAATTATGACGGCCGGCCGAGATTTATCCCCGGGGGTTTCTTCTTTTTTGGTTTGCTGGTATAATAAGATGCAATAGCAAATGTTAATTAATTATCACATAGATGGAAAGGGGCCGGTTCCATGCAGCTGGAACATATTATTCTGTTCAGCAAAATTGCAAATGAAAAAAGTATTTCAAAAGTCGCCGCCGCAAGCCATATTTCGCAGCCGGCCCTCAGCCAGCAGATGCAGCGTCTGGAGGAAGAAGTGGGGCTCAAGCTGTTTGAACGCAGCAACCGGGGGATAGAACTGACCGATGCCGGACGTGTCATGCAGAAGTATGCGCATCAGCTCATCCGCTCCTATGAGAGCTTCCGGGAAGAAATCGACAACCTCCAGCATAACAGCGGGACCTACCGGATCGCATCCACCTCCGTGGCGGGCAATTATACGCTCCCCTGCACATTGTTTAAATTGAAAAATAAGTTCCCGAAGTTCCAGTTCTCGCTCGCCTCCATGCCGTCGAAGGAGGTCGTCCGGCAGATTCTGGATGACCGGGCGGACGTAGGCTTTGTGGTGGGAACTGTTGAGGAACCGGGCCTTGTCTGTAAAAAGGCGTTTTCCGACGTCATTCATTTGGTAGCCGCAAAGGACTATCATGTAAAGGAGCATATCAGCATTGAGGCGCTGGAAAAATATCCGCTGATTATGCTCAACGAAAATTTCAGCTCCTACCGCATGCTGCTCGACCAGATTAAAAATATGGGCTACAATATCGATGATTTCCAGGTGCTTTACCATCTGGATTCCACCGAGTCGGTCAAAGCCTCTGTCATCGGAAAATACGGCATGGCGTTCCTGCCGCATATGGCGGTGAAAAAAGAGCTTTACCTCCAGCAGCTGAAAATTGTGGAAGCGGACGATCTGCACCTGGTTTATGACGTTTCCATGGTGTATAAAACGAAAGACCCTTCTTCCAGCAACCTGATCCGGAATGTCACCAAATATTTTGAGCATATTGTTAATTCTTCGATCTGCTGAATCAACAGAAGATTATTTCTGCGGCGGGACGCTTTTGGAAATATACATTTCAAATACCCCGTTGACCGGTTCTTCCACCCGGAGGTTCAGTTTCAGCTTTTTGCAGTAATCGGTGATATTTTCGCAGACACAGCTGTGGTCGGTGATCAGCTTAATCTGTTCCCCGTCCCCGAGCATGCGGCACTGTTTCAGCTTGAGCATCGGCACAGGGCAGATATCCCCCAGGCAGTCCAATTCGATCATGGTTATACGCCTCCTTTTCACCAGTATAGCATGCGGGGGACGAAAAGTATAACGGAAAGGAGCCCCATGGCAATCTCATTTTACAGCCGGTTTATCCCGCGGGAAGAGCCGGCGCTGCTGCGAGGCGCGCTGGAAAGCGGGCTTTCCACCGGCGGGGAATCCACACGCGGCCTGCAGTCGCTTTTTTGGCAGAGGTATCAAGTCCGGAACCTGTTCCTGATGCCTTCCTGCAGCCATGCCCTGGAGGCGGCCTGCCAGCTTCTGGGACTCAAACCGGGCGATGAAGTGATTTTGCCCTCCTACAATTTTCCTTCGGCGGCCAACGCGGTCTTGCTTGCCGGGGGGACTCCCGTTTTATGCGATGTTGAACCTGATACCCAGACGCTCTCTCCGCGGGATGTCGCGGATAAACTCACACGGCGCACAAGGGCGGTGATTGCCGTTCATTACGCGGGGATTTCCTGCGATCTGGACGCTTTGGGCGCGTTGTGTGAACAGGCCGGCGTTTCGCTGATTGAGGATGCCGCGCAGGCGGTGGATTCCTTCTATAAAGAACGGGCGCTGGGGACGGTTGGACGGTTCGGCGCATACAGCTTCCACTATACCAAGAATTTCTCCTGTGGGGAGGGCGGCGCGCTGGTTTGCAGGGACAGCGACCGGCACAGTGCGGAGGTCTTTCAAAACAAGGGGACCAACCGAAACGATTATCTGGGCGGGATTTGTGACCGCTATACCTGGGTGGGAAAAGGGAGCAGCCCGGTCATGGGGGAATTGAGCGCGGCTGTCCTGCTGGGACAGATGCAGCATGCGCAGGAGATTACGGCGAAGCGGATGGTGGTTGTAAATGCCTATCACGCATCACTGGAATTACTGGAAGCGCGGGGGATGATCCGCCGCATGTGTTTTCCGGACTATGTGCGCCCCAACGGGCACTTCTATTATGTCCGCTTCCCCGATACCGCTCTGCGGGACCGTGTAATGACGGCCCTGCTGGCGCAGGGAATCGACTGCAGGACCCATTATGTGCCGCTGCATATGTCCCCGATGGGCAAAAAACTCGGCTACGGGGAGAGCGCCTGCCCGGAAAGCCGCGCAGCCTATGAAACCCTCCTGCGCCTGCCTGTACATACCGGATTGAAGCCGGAGGACGCCGCTTTTATTTCGGAACAGTTCGGCAAGGCGGCGGCCGGATGAGCGCCCGGTTTGAGATCGGGGCGATAATCCCCGTTTATAATTCCGAACGGTCGGTGGAAGCGGTGGTGCGCGGTTTTCTCGCCTTTGCGGACGGAGCGGGGATTTCCTGCCGGGTTGTGTTGGTCGACGATAAGAGTACCGACCGGAGCGCGGAAATTCTCGACGGCATGGCGCTCGCGGACGGGCGGGTTACCACGGTGCACCTGGCTCAAAACAGCGGGCAGCAGGCCGCCCTGCTTTGCGGGCTTGCGCTTGCGCTGGAGGATTGCCGGTATCTGCTCACCATGGACGACGACCTCCAGCATCCTGTTCAGGTCGCGGGGGAGCTTTACGCCAAAATACGGGAAGGGTATGATCTGGTCTACGCCATCCCGTATGGGGAAAAGCGGCCGTTCTGCCGCAGGGCGGGGAGTCTGCTGCGCGATATGCTGTTCAGCCTGTGCACCGCCAAGCCGCGCGGGGTGCGCGTCAGCTCCTTTCGGATGATGACCGCCGAACTGGCACAAAAAATCTGTGCGGAGCGCCGACAGTTCGTTTATCTGTCCGCTTCCGCGTTCCGCTATGCCCCCAAAACAGCAAATCTGTTCTATCGGCAGCAGGAACGTGCCTACGGTTCGTCAGGCTATTCCTTGCAAAAATTAGCGGGCGTCTACGGGAACCTGTTCCGGTATTATACCGTGCCGGGCGCATTGTTTTGCCCCAAAGGGCAGGATGTGCCTTATCAGATTGCATCCATTGTGGAAAGGGGTGAGTGTTGTGGGGAAACTGATGATCCTCGGCGGCTCCAACTGCCAGAGGAACGCGCTGATTGCCGCGCGCAGGCTTGGGCATCAAACCGTCCTGATTGATTATTACGAGCATCCGCCGGCGGCGGAACTGGCGGATATCCATGTAAAAGCCAGCACCTTTGACATCCCGGCCTGCCTCGCCGCGGCAAAAGAGCACCGCGTCGACGGTATCTTTACCATCGGCACCGACCAGCCGGTCTATACCGCCACATGCGTTGCCGCAGAACTGGGCTTGTCAAGCCCTATCAGCGCAAAAACCGCGCTGGCGGTGACAAATAAAAAGGTGATGAAGCGGATTCTGGCGGAGCATGGAATCCCCGCCGCGGAACACCGTTTGATCGGGCCGGAATCCGGACCCGGCGCGCTCGACGGCCTGCGCCCTCCGTTTGTACTCAAGCCGGTGGATTCCCAGGGCCAGCGGGGAATTTTCAAGCTGGACAGCGCGGTGGAAGTGGTTTCCCGTCTGGAGAAAACGCTGTCTTTTTCCCGTCAAAAAGAGGCGTTGGTTGAGGAATTTTATCCCTCAGCCGAGCTGACGGTTTCCGGCTGGGTGCAGGACGGAACGCTGTTTTTGCTGGCTGTCACCGACCGCCAGTGCTTCGATGATCCCGTCCATATCGGCGTTTGTGTCGGCCACCGGTTTCCTAGCGTCCACATGGCGCGCTATCAGGAGATCACGCGGATTTCCCGCCGGATTGTGGACGCCTTCGCAATCCGCGGCGGGCCGGTTTATATTCAGATGCTCGTCGGAAAGGACGGCATCAAAGTCAATGAGCTTGCCTGCCGCATCGGCGGCGCTTTTGAGGACGTGTTTTTACCCTATTTAAGCGGTTTTGATATCCTCCGCGCGGTGATTGACAGCGCCCTCGGAAATCCTGTGGACTGTTCCGTGCTGGAGAGGTATGACCCATCCCAAAGCCCACGGCAGGTTTCAGTTCAGCTGATGTTCTGCGGCAGCGGAAAGGTGCATGCCATTACCCCGCTGGAGGAGCTTCTCACCCTGCCGCATGTGCTTGACGCGGGGTATAACTACCTGCCCGGGGACCGGATTCCCGCTTTGGAAAATGCGACCGCACGCTTCGGGCACTGCGTAATGGTGTCTGAAGACGGCGGGATGGAGGAAAAACTGCGGGAATTTTACCGCCTGTTCCGCGTTTTGGATGAAAATAAACGAAATTTGGTCATTCCGCGCAATTTTGCGGGAAAGATTCCCGCGCGTTTGTAAAAGGAGTATCCAATTGAATAAAATAGCAATAAAATGGGCTGCGGCGCTGATGGCTGTGATCATGGCTGCGGGGCTGTCCGCCGGCTGCGCCAGACAAGCGCCAAATCAATTGAATATTGCCGAGCAGTTCGGAATCGCCTATGCGCCGCTGCAAATTATGAAGCAGCAAAAGCTTTTGGAAAAGCGGCTTCCGGGCGTAACCGTCAACTGGAAACAGTTCGGCGGCCCCACCGCGATCCGGGAGGGGATGCTTGCGGGGGAGATCGATTTCGGATTTATGGGCCCTGCCCCCGCGCTGATGGGGATCGACAACGGCATGAACTGGAAATTTGCCACCGGCGTCAGCTTTAACGAAATGGCGATTATGGTGAAAAATCCGCAGGTGCATAAGCTTGGAGACCTGACGAAAAACGACCGGATTGCCATTCTGTCCCCCGCCTGCACCCAGCACGTTCTGCTTTGCATGGCGGCGGAACAGGAGCTGGGGGATGCCAATTATTTTGACAGCCAGCTGGTGTCCATGTCCCATCCCGACGCGGCAAACGCGCTGATGACCAATACCGAGGTGACCGCCCATGTCGCCACGCCGCCTTATATCGGGACAGAGATGGAAGCGGGCATGCACAGTATCTATACCGGCGAAGAAATCATGGGGCAGTCGTTTACCTTTATTACCGGAGTCGCGATGGAGGACTTTTATCGGGAACGTCCGAAAGAATATCAGGCGTTTATCGAAAGTCTGAACGAGGCAATCGACTATATTAACCGGAACCCGGAGCGGACAGCGGCTGAACTGGCGCCTGTTTACGGAATATCGGAAGAGGATCTCTATGGGCAGATGACCTACCGGGGGACGATTTATTCCAACCGGCTGGAAGGAATCGAAAAGCTCTCCGACGCGATGCGGCGTATGGGGTTTGTAAAAAACAGCCCAAAATTTGATGAGATGGTATTTCCAAATGTGAATTCATGATGCGGCGATTCGGAGGGACAAAATGAAAGTTTACCATAACCTGCAAAAGCACAGGCTGGCGCTGCGGCTGTTTTGGGTGCTGGCTTTGCTGCTCATCTGGGAGGGGGGCGTCCGGCTGACCGGGGTATCCCCGCTGCTGTTCCCTTCCGTCGGGGAGGTTCTGCGGGTGCTCGCTGATTCCGCGCTGCGCGGCGACCTTGTCTGGCAGGCGGGATTCTCCCTGTGGATGATCTTTCTGGGAATGGTTATCGGGCTAGGATTAGGCTTTGTGCTGGCGCTTTTGTCGATGCGTTTTCCGGTTGCGGGGGATATAATCGACACAATATCCGCGATCGCGCATCCTTTGCCGGGCATTGCGGTCCTGCCGCTGATTATCCTGTGGTTCGGCACGGGCACGGGAGCGATTCTGGCGATTATCGTGCATTCCTGCCTCTGGCCCATGCTGTTGAATCTGACCGCCGGGTTCCGCTCCGCACCGCCCATTTACACAGATATAGGACGCAACCTTTCCATGAACTCTTTTGCGATTACGACCGAAATCCTGATCCCGGCCTCCGTTCCGCTATTGCTGTCGGGTGTCAAAATCGGCTGGGCGCGCGCCTGGCGGGCACTCATCAGCGCAGAGATGGTGTTCGGCGCAGTCGGTTCCAAAGGGGGAATCGGCTGGTATATTTTTAAGCAGCGCACGTTCATGAATACCGCCGGCCTGTTCGCAGGCATCCTCGTGGTAATTGCCATCGGAATGCTGGTGGAAGACCTGTTATTTGGAAAAATCGAACGGCAGACGGCGGAAAAATGGGGCATGACGCAGATGCGGCAGTGAGGAGGGTTTTCTTTGGCGCTTCAACTGGAACAAATCAACAAATCTTTTCCCACGGAGAATGGTTTGCGGCAGGTGCTTGACCGGCTGGATCTCTGTGTGGAAGACGGGGAGTTTGTCGCGGTGCTGGGGCAGTCCGGCTGCGGAAAATCCACACTGCTCAGGATCGCGGGCGGATTCGAACCGCCCGACAGCGGCCGTGTCCTGCTGGGAAACGAACCTGTTGTTTCTCCCAGTCAGAAGATGATTATGCTGTTTCAGGACTTTAACCAGCTTTTCCCGTGGATGACCCTGCGGCAGAATCTGTTATTTGCCATCCGGAAAACTGTTCCCAAGATGGGAAAAGAGCAGGCGTTCCGGCTGGCGCACTCCTGCCTGGAACAGACCGGGCTTGGGGAGTTTGCGGGCTGTTACCCCTATCAGCTGTCGGGCGGGATGAAACAGCGCGGCGCGCTGGCGCGCGCATTGGCATTGAACCCGGAAGTCCTTCTGATGGATGAGCCGTTTTCCAGTCTGGATTATCTGACCCGCCGGAACGCGCAGGACACCCTGAAAAAACTGTGGGGTCGGGGCGGTCTGACGGTACTGTTTATTACGCATGATATTGGCGAAGCCCTGCTGCTTGCGCAGAGGATCGCTGTCTTTGACCTGCCGTCCCGCCGTATCGGGCATATTTACACAAACGACGGCACGGTTCCGGACCTGAAAGGCCGTCTGGAAGAACTGCTGCGGGTGGAATAAAGGAGGTCTGCGTTATGATGCAGACATCCTTTATTCTTTCACACGGTAAATGGTAATGGTATCCTGTGCCCCCGAACCGATCAGTTCCTGAATGCGCACCCCGTAAATCGGATTTTCAAAGTGTCCGATTTCATCGCATTGGTTTTGTAAAAAGGTCTGCATCTGTTCATAATAGCCGGCCGTATTGCCGTAGATGGTATTCCATTTTGGCCTGACCGAGTAAATATATGCCAGCTCGTCGGAAATCAGCAGATAGTCCACCCCGTTTTCGCGGATGTAGTCGTCGAAGCGCAGTCCGTTTTCGCGCAGGTAACTGAGGTTGCGGTAATCCAGCAGACAGCCATTTTTAAAATAAAAGCCGCTGTTCAGATTCCCGAGCACCTTTGCGTCCGGCGCCACGAGTTCTCCGATCTGTCCAAGATAGGTTTCGTAGCTTTGGGAAAGCCATGGGCGAATATTCTGTACCGATGACCACACAATGACAGCGGCCATTGCGGCAAAAACGGCCTTGCCGGCAATTTTGCCGAACATCGTGCAGAAAAACGGGAAAAGCATCCAGCAGAGCGGCGTCAGGAAAACAATGCCGGTCTGGTTGTAACGCCCGATCAGGACGGTACCGAGCAGGATTCCCGCGGCGGCGCAGACCACCTGTGCAAGACGCTGGCTCATAACAAAATCTTCCCGGCGCATGACAGCGGCATATGCCAGCGCGCAGAGCAGCAGCAGGGGGAACAGCAGGAGCTGCGGCCTGATGTCGGGCAGATAATAAGTTCCGCTGACGCCGTACCAGAGCTTTTGGAAAAAGCCCCCCAGCTCGGCGGCCTTGCCGGTAACCGGTACCAGCAGGTCAAATTCGCTGTCTCCATAGGCGAGGTAATGCCGGATAAAGTCGGGGTCCATCGCAAAACTTGCCGCGACGAAAGCAGCGGCAAACCCGCCCGTTATTGCTGTATAGAGTCCCAGCTGGCGGAACGAGGCGGTTTTATAAACAAGGATGCGCGTCAGAAATATGCTGCCGCACAGGCAGGCAATCAGAAAGCTGTTGGGATGAAGCCCGATTGACAGCCCGGTAATCACACCAAGGGCGATCACTGTTTTTGGGGGCAGCATTCCGTCCTGCCGCAGAAACAGGCACACGCAGGCGCAGACAGATACGCAGATCAGGATTTCCTGCCGGGCGAAATGCGAGGCATAAATAAACTGGATGTCGCAGGCCAGCAACATAACGGCGAAAAGCGGTACGGCCTCTCCCGCAGTCAGACGCCTGACCGCACTCCGAAACAGGATCAGCACGGCGCAGCCGCCCAGAAGCGAAAGCAGCCGCACCGAAAAAATGCGGTAGCCAAACAGGGCGACCAGGGGCATCTGGAACAGATGGAACAGGCTTTTGACGGCGTGGGGCCAACGGGGCTTTAAATTAAAAAACGGTTCGGTAACGGCAAGCGAATGGTGCTCCATCATTGCCCGCGTCAGCCCGGACAGCCAGCTTTCATCTGAATGGACGAAAGGGAAACGGGTCAGAAACAGCAGGTTGGTCAAAAAAAACAGCAGCACAAACAGCCAAAAAGCGATTTTCACAAAAGCTGAATTTCTGCCGCCGCTATCAGGTTTCCTGATAGGCCATCACCTCCGGACAGGTTGAAATAAGGGTTCAGGGACGGCTTTTTGGGCTTTTCTTCATTCTACCACAACTGCTGCCGCTTTTGAAATCTATTAAACAATCAGATGCAGTATCACAAAATGTGATGGCATATTATAGAATTTGTGAAGTATAATGGTAAAGGAAACTACAATGAAGAATTTGAAGCGTTCTTTACTGTAGGCATAACGGTTTACTAACTTTTTAGCCATTTTGTTTTAAAAAGCAAAAAGGAGGTAATGCGTAAGGATGATTGCTAAAAAATTAACAATATTGGCAATTTGTGTGCTCGCTGCCGCATCCCTGACCGCATGCAATCCATCCAAATATGAAGAAAGCGACCAGAAAATTATTCCGGCAAAATCACTTTCCTCATACATAGGCAAGGAAAATGTAGCGATCGTGGATATGCAAAGCGCGGAGGATTACGCCGCGGGGCATGTCGCAGGCGCTGTCAATCTCTCAAAAGACGACATCGTGATCAATGTCCCTGTTGACAATATGCTGACATCCAAAAACAAGATTGAAAAGCTGATGTCCGCGACCGGGATCGGCAACGATACCACGGTAATTGCGTATGACAGCAACAAGATGAACGCACCGCGCTTTTTCTGGACAATGCTGATGTACGGCAATGAAAATGTCAAGGTGGTGGACGGCGGCATCGAGGCAATTAAGGCGGCGGGAATTTCCCTTTCGACAGAAGCACCCGCGATCACTCCGACGACCTACACGGCCGAAGAAAAGCAGACGCAGTGGCTTGCCACCGCAAAAGACGTGATGGCGCAGCTGAACGAACCCGATCCCAACGTTGTGCTTCTGGATGTCCGCACAGATGAGGAATTTGCCGAAAAGGGCAAGGTTCCTTCTTCCGTCATGTACGATTATATCAACAATTTTTACAGGGATGGTACTTTTAAGAGTACGGAAACCACGCGGATTGATTACATCAATCTGAATATGCGCCCGGAAAAAGAGATCATCATGTATTGCCAGACCTCAATGCGGGCCGCCCCGGTATTCCTTCGCCTTTACGATGCGGGCTACCGGAACATCAGGCTTTACGACGGCGCCTATCTGGAATGGTCATCCAACCCGAACAATCCGGTTGAACTGCCTGCCGGACAGGTTGCCGCAAGTAAAAAAGATGCCTCATAATCGAGTCGCTTAGCAATACACCGATTGATTCAAACCATCTCAATTTCGTTAGGAGTAATAAAAATGAAAAAGTTAGCCGCGCTTCTTGTATCATTGGCACTGGCTTCCTCTCTGTTCGCCGGCTGCGGCAGCAAACCTTCGGAGGCATCTTCCGCAGCTGCCTCTTCAGCGGAGGCATCAGTTCCGGAAGCCGCTTCTTCGGAACCAGCTTCTTCTGACGCAGGTTCCGAAGGTTCCGATGCGGTAACCGCCGCAGCGATGGGTTATTTCGAAACTTTTGACAAAGCAAAAATTATGAAGAGCGTGTCCGATTTCTTCGCCGCCATCGACGCGGGGGATGACATGTTTGTCCTCGATGTCAGGCAGCCGGACGCTTATGCCGAGGGGCATATCAAGGGAGCAGTCAATATGCCGTTCGGCCCCGCCGTGGCGGAGGGGCTTTCCCTGATTCCGGACGACAGGCAGGTTTATGTTTATTGCTATACCGGCCAGACCGCGTCCCAGGTGACCGCGCTTCTGAATGTCGCCGGAAAATTTGCGGCGAACGTGCAGCTTGGCTTTGACAATGGGATTTCCAAGGCTGAGGGATACGAGAAGTATATTGACAAGGAAGCGGTACCGGCTCCGGCAGATTCTTATGACGTGGACCCTGCCATTCAGGAAGCAATCACAAAGTATTTTTCGGACGTGGAAGCCGCAAAGGGTACGGCCTTTGCGAATTTTAACTTCAAGGCCGACAGTTTAAAGGAAGTCCTGGATGCCGAGGATGACAGTTATTTCGTCTATTCCATCCGTTCGGCGGAAGACTACGCCAAAGGCCATATCCCCACCGCGGTCAATAACCCGTTCGGGCAGGGGATGCAGACAAAATTTTCCGAACTGCCGCAGGACAAGACGATCATCGTCCAGTGCTATACCGGCCAGACCTCTTCCCAGACGACCGCGATCCTCAGACTGCTGGGCTATAACGCCTATTCGCTGCACGGCGGCATGGGCAGTGCCGAAAGCGGCGCGGGCTGGCTTGGCGCAGGCTATGAAGTAGTCACCGATTAATCAAAAGCATAGAAAAGGAGCCGGCGCGTTCGCGCCGGCTCCTTTTTTTCAGATTCCGTTTTGGAGAGCTGTCCATGGATTGACAAAGACATTATTGACCGCGAGCCCGAAATGAAGGTGGGGGCCGGTGGAATAGCCGGTGGTTCCCACCGCGCCGATCTGCTGACCCTTTTGCACCATGTCGCCGGCTTTCACATTGAGGGAATCCATGTGGTAATAGAACGTTTTCAGGCCGTAACCGTGCTCAATCAAGATGGTGTTCCCGGTGAGCTGGAGGTAATCCGCGAAGAGGACGCGGCCGTTATTGCTTGCCAGAACAGGGGTCCCTTTCGCCGTCGCAATATCGATACCGCTGTGGCGGGAGGGGGTAGGGTCGTCGTTGGTGTAGCGGATAGAGCCGAATTCGGTGGTGATTTCCCCCTGTACCGGCTGTAAAAATGGATTTTCCCAGTAGCGTTCCGGGTCCGCGATTTTTTTCAGCGGCTCAATCTTCTGCTCCCATTCGGCGTTGGCGGCGGCGCTCAGCGCGGTATCCGCGGCGGTGCCGGGGTCCATCGTCAGGTACTGGACTTCAAACTCCCTTTTCTGCACCTGAATGTCGTAACGGAAGGTAACCTCACCCGCCTGTACGGTCAGCGGATAAACGCCCGGCGCGGTCGTATAACGAACCGGCAGCAGGGCTGTCTGGGTAGTATCCCCGCTGGCGAAAAACCGGGGGGTAAAGTCCAGACCGCTCTGTGCGGTCAACGTGATTCCGTCCGCGTAATCGGCCAGGATCAGGATGGTCTCGCCCTGCTGTGCGGTGGTCGGTACCGTGATTTTAACAGGGAACTGGCAGTTCACGCCGAATTGATAGGCGGATCCGTCCGGCAGCGCGACCCTGTAGGTATATACCCCGTTCTGAGGCGGCACGAATTCCTTCAGGGTTTCCGCATCTCCCTCAAAAACAGCTTCTCCGTTCCGTGTAATGCTGCACTGCGCATCCGGCGCGGAAAAAGCGGGCAGGTTTTCCACGGCGCTGACGTCAAATGTGGAAAGCTCGGCGTCGGCAGCCACAGAAACAGTGGCGCCGCCGACAGCCACATCAAGCGCGGGGGCAGGGGCCTGCGAAGACACGGGCTCCGGCTCGCCGGATACGTCCGCGCCGACAGATTCGGAAACGGATTGCCCCGATGCGGACGGATAGGGAACAGCCTGTTCCTGCGGGGCGCATGCGGGCAAAGTCGAAAAAGCAACAGCCAGAACTGTTATACCGGTGATAAATCGTTTCATAGCATCCTCACTTCTCATATTCTTTCCTTACATTATATGCGGGTTTTTCCTGCGTTTCAACCGGAAAAATCTTAAAGTTCGCTGTTAACAGGAAAATGAACACCTGTAAAATAAAAATCCGGGTATTTATCCAATGGATAAATACCCGGTTCGGTTTATCGGACCATGCAAAACTGTTTGAGCTTAAAATGCTTTTGCATCACCTCATAAAGGCGGAAACCATAATGTTCATACAAGCTCAGGTTTTGCTCATTATGGGTTTCCAGCGAGGTTGTCAGGTGATGCTCGTCGGCATACTGCAGAACGCTGTTCATCAGCTTTCCGGCGATGCCTTTGCCGCGCATCGACGGACGCACAGCGAAATAAATAATATGCATACGCCGGTCTGTGTTGATTGAATCTGTCCAGCTGGACGACAGATAATCCTTCCCCTTGATGAAATTCCAGAGGGTAGCGAGCGAATGGTCGTCGCGGATGAGGTATAGCCCCGATTTGAGCGCGTAGAAAAGTTCAAGCGCATAGTATTTGAGCGGGTTGTACGGTTCCGTCTCGTCGGAAACAATGATGATTCCATTGAGGTCTTTGCTGTCGGCATAAATTTCACAGTTTTCAAACATCTCATCCAAATCACAGCTAAAAAGTTCCGGCAGAAGTTTTTTACGTTTATCTCTTTGCGGGATTAGCTGACAGTAGAGAGGGTCTTTCTGAAAACATTCGGTTAGAAGCTGATTGAGCTTGCCAAAATCTTTTCTCTCTACGCGATATAGTTGGTCGGTTTTCACGATTTCACTCACCTTTTACAATTGTTACGAGTTAAACTTCGAATTTGATTTGGTGAGTTTGACTAGTCCATAATTCCACCCCTAATTAGTAGTTTGCCGGATGGAACTGTGTATTTGGATTACCTATATTCTAACACTCTGCACAAGTTTTTTGCAAACGCTTTGTGCAGGAATAGTTTGGAGTTGGACGGAGTGGAACACTGTCAGAAGATGCATGCTTGCGAATCCTCGCGTATGCTCTGTATTTCGCCGTATCTCTCACGATTTCAAAAGATCCCGCAATTGGGCGGACAGGAAGTCCAACGCTTCGATTTCTTTCGACACGCTCTTTGCAAGGTGCCCGGAGAGTTCCTTTTTGGCGTTTTGCAGAATGGAAATTTCATTCTCAAGATTCCGCGCCCCGCCGCGTTTCCCCAGCAGGGACTTTACCACATCCACAAGGTCAACCAGCCCGCAGATGCGCCCCGCGCCCCACATCAGCCGGTCTGCGGGCTGATGGAGCACATAATCGGTAAAATGGCGGCATACGGCTTCGTCGAAATAATAGGCGTACCAGGTGGTGTCGATCCGATGGAGCCAGCGGTCCAGCGCGCTGTTCACATCGCCCGCGCTGAGCGCGCGCAGCGCACCGTCCAGAAAGGCCAGATTCAGCTGCGCGTATTCGTGCGGGAACAGTACGGCATCGTGCCACCCGAGGCGGGTAAACCGGTCCTCACAGAATTTAAAAGCGGAAAGCAGCCCCGCGCTCAGCACACGGCTCTCCCCGCACAGCGCGTCCGCGGCGGCCCGATCTCCGCCGTCCAGCGCATCGGCATAATGATAATTCAGCGCGCAAACCCGCTTGTAGAGCAGCTCTGCCGCTGTCAGCGCCCGGTTGACGGAAAGGATCAGCCCGCTGGCATTGGCGCCGCACTGTGCCATCCGTTCGATATCGCTCCTGTCCCTGAG